>JAFGNQ010000183.1 GCA_016926925.1 Candidatus Aminicenantota bacterium | reverse complement strand
CAGCGTATTGACAATCTCATATTCCCTGCATGTTTCAATGAATCCCGATATATCCTCCATCCAAGTATCCTTATCGAAGTCGGCAGCGAGAAAATAACATGTATTATCAGGTAACAGAGGATAGAGCCCGACGACAAACTCTCGGCTTGAAGCGGATACACGAGGCTTATCGGGATCGAATCCTTTGAGATGGTTTCTTATCACAGATTCAGTGAGCGGAACAAGATCACGAGCCGCACATTCTCCGCATTTAATCTCCGGCTTTCGACACATACCCTTAACCCATTCATTCCGGCATGCAGGTTGATAACCAGCCTTACCACTCCTGGAACTTTCCCATCTGAGTGCAAAAGTGTCCTCTCTTCCCCTGAATAAAGAACGAAAAAGAGCAATCTTTTCATCGGCAGTAGAATCTTTTGTAACCGAAGCTTGGGAAAATAGAGATTCGGGTTCTCTGATCTTAAGAAGCGTTTTTTGTCTTTTGCGGAGATCTTCCAGCTCAGTGAGAATCTTAACTCGCCTTTCATCGAGCTGTTTTAGCCGATTTTCAGCATCAGCTACGAGGCGCGCTATTTCCTTGGATTCCACTTTATTCTCTTATGTCAAAAGCAGTTAACCCCTAAAGAAAATCTATCCTGTGCCTTGTTCTAGCCACGGCTACTCTTCTTTTCATCCCTCAAATACGAACGAACATTAGAGACTTTCCATAAAATAGCGGGGTGAACGGCGAATTTTGCGGATTTTTCCGGGGCATTTGGAAAAATAATTTCGGGATTTAAAACGCCTTCGTGAATCTTATCAAGATATTCCTTTTCCGCTCTTGTCAATTCTGTGAAAGGCCCGACGACAGCCCAAGCCTTTTGGACAAGTTCATTCGCATTCAAAGAAGGATTACCTATCAATAATGGAAGGAGCTCTTCTTTGATGATGCGATCGCCGATACGCCTCTCGAGCCTCTCTCGATGATAAGTTGAGAGGGGATGACCCAGGACTGCCGATAGGGCAATGAACTGAGCCCGAAAAGACCGCTCCTTCATTACATTGAGCGCCTGTTTGGACAGGTTCGCCACGTCCCAGACGTCACGAACCGCTCCCCTATCCAGCATTGCAAGCATTTTTCCTATGAGAAGTTCTACTAATCCAGCGACACGGGCATATGGCTTTTCCAGTTCTCCCGGCTGCCAAAGCTGAAGCTCTTCAATTCCAGCGAACGGGACACGGAAAACGTAATTTAAATCGATTTCAATCCGTTCGTTTTGACCCAATACTGAACGGAAGAGCAGAAAAAGCTTCCGTCCAGCGAATGCCTCGGCCGAGCTTTGAACGCGATAACCCAGACGGCGTGATATTTCGGCTACAGCCTCTTCTATTCGCGGCCTGTCTTCAAGCATTCTCTCGCGCTCTGCATGGCCAACGTAATTGAAGTCAAGATCGACAGAAAGCCGCTTCGGCGGCCCAAAGCATAGATTGAGCGCTGACCCTCCTTTTAGGACCAAAGACTCTTTGAGAATTGAGTGCCGAGCAATATGTGAGGCCAGCTCTCCGAGTCGGATCACTTTTTCGAGCGGACCGATCTCGAAGCCGGTATCGGCGGCACAACGCTCTAAATATTCCAGACTAACGCTTATCATATTCTGCCGGCTGTTTTAGCGCGTCAGGAAGAATCAGGTTCCACCTCGAAGCGAGCCAACCTCCACGCGAATTTCGTTCAAGATACTGGGGGGAGCGTGGGCATCGGAGCTCGATTTTTTCGAGAAATTCCTCGTTCACCTGGAATGTCTTCCGAAAACGCTCTAAAAACCACCCTGTCGCTGCCCATAGAATAGCGATATCGTAACGAGAAAGGACTTGCTCGAGAAGATCCAAACTCAGTGTTGGAAAACCAATGGCCGAATCAACTAACTCTTCAAGTCCGCCGGCCAGCACTGGCCGCCGAAATCCTTCGACAAGCGTTCGTTCCGGACCGGTAGTTCTCAACAGTTGCCCCCTCCTCTCTACCCTTTGAGTACCGAAAGATTCCGGCAAACTCGATATTTTTAATCTAGGATGGTTCAGAAAAAGTATGCTGGAGCCATCAAGGCGAAGAGGTTTCCGTCTTCTCTCCGTATAAAGAGTTATTTTCCCCCACATTGAATGGGCTGCTCCCAGGAGCTCAAGAGCGCTATGGTGCGAAAAAACAGCGTCAGTCCGGACCGCGGCCGCTGTCAAAAAAGGATCGGGTTGGAATCGCTGAGGATCCACACTCGAAGGAATTACTGCATAAATCCCCCGGGTTATCAGCTTTAGCCGTCCCTTTTCTAGATAATATTTGAGCCGTTCTATTGTCCCTGTCTGACCACCCGTAGGGTTTAAGGCTTCAGCAGCCATCTCAAGAGAAAAAACCGGATGTAAGGAAAAGAATTCAGCGGTTTTCATTTTATGATTTGCGCTCCAATGGGGATAATTTTCCCCTCTATATGCCCAAAACATCAAGTAAAAATCTTATTTAACTTGACGTTTCGTGTTCTTACAGGGGTTATTTTCCCCTATTCGAACACTATTTGTCAAGTAATTGATTTGTGGAAGTTTCAGCCTTTATGAGACTCGAAGACACTCTTCGCCATGTGATTCGTGAAGAATTATCGGCCTATGGCAAAAAACTAATCGCTAAATCAATATATGACTGGTCAGGGTCTACGAGGATTATCTCGATGAGAAGCGCTGGCGAAGATTGAAAAGACTCGGCCGGGAGACTGCAAAGAGGCTAAACATCACCTCTGAGAAAGACATCGAGAAACTTGTGCATGAGGCTCGCGGAATCCGGAGCTAACCGTGATCCGGGTCGTGTTTGACACGAATATCCTCATATCGGCGTTTCTTTTCAGCGGAAAGCCGGAGCAGCTCTTCGAGCTTGCGCGCTCAAGGACCTTTCATCTTCTGACATCCTCGAGCATTCTGGCCGAGTTCGCCAACTGCCTTCGAACAAAGTTCGACTGGGAGGATGAGGATATCACCGACGCCATCCGAACCGTTGGATATTCGGCAGAGCTCGTAAGGCCGACGGCTGAGATCGATATCCTCAGCAACGGTGCCGATAACCGAATCCTGGACTGTGCTATCGCAGGAAAGGCCGATTATATCGTCTCCGGCGACCGCCATCTCCTCGAGCTGAAGACATTCAAAAACGTCAGAATCCTGAGGGCAGCAGAACTCATTAAGATCATAAGCAAAGAAGATATGTAAAAAAGCCTTCAGACGTGGGCATCTTATGGAGCATAAATTACGAGTATGACATCGGAAGAACGGCATCTCGGCCACTGCATTCCCATCGCCCCTCTTCTTTAGCTGGCACTATTTATCCTCGGGAACCCTTTCTATTTTCCAGTGCTATTTCCCAATAGGCACCTTCCGCTTGAGTTCCTCGAAAAAGTTCAGGATGACTCCCACCTTCATTTTCTGTTCGCTCTTCTTTTTGACGATAAACAGAAATTTCTGACCGTCAGGATGCACATCGTAAGAAGGCCTGCCAAATTGCCATCCAATTTTATAAAAATCGAACCCAACTGGTTTTTCGATGACTACGGTTTCTTTTCCTAAATCCAATTCCTCCCCTCTCTTCACTTCGACGGATAAAAGCTTGGTTCCTTCCTTGTTCATATAAAAAAGTTTCTTTCCATCAAGAGACCAAGCCGGTTCCTCTCCTCCATCACTCGAGACCTTCTCCTTTATGCTGCCATCCATATTTCTAATGTACACTTCAGGCTGCTCCTGTTGATAGGAAATATAGGCCATCCACAATCCGTCCGGAGAGAGGATACCTGACTTTTCGTTAGCGTCTCCAGAGGTTAACAACGCTATTTTATTCTCCGGATCTCCAAGCGAAATGCTCCCGATGCGCATCTTCCCATAAGGCAAGCGTTCCGTGTAAATGAGCTGTTTGCCATCTCGGGACCAAGATGTTACGTGACAATCATATTCACTTGTCATGAGTTTTTTTTCGACGGTTGTATCTGCAAAATCAATGAGGAATGGGGCTATAGGTCCATCTTGGTTGGAGTTCACAATAAGCCGGGAACCGTCAGAACCCCATGAACCATTGTAATCATCTGTTCCGGCTGTCACTAATTCCTTTGCTATGTTCCGTCGCAGGTCAAGGATATAGAGATTCCTTCCCCGCTGTCCCAGCTTCCGGCTGCATACAGAAACTTGATCCGCAAGCGGCGATATCCTAAGACTACCATACGGCTGCGATGGAAAAGGGAGCAGTTCAAGCCCACCCTGAAGATCTATCCAGGCCAGCTGATAGTCCATTAATCCCTGTTCGGGGATATAGACTAGCGTTCCATTCTGGCTGACTGCAAACTGGTCAGCCATCCCCCAGTGATCGCTTTGAATATTTGATAGCACCGGCACTTCCGGACCAGTCAACCTCAAATTTTTCAAATCAAAAGGGGCCACATAAATGGTTCCTTCGCGCCCGAAAAGAAGATATCCGGTGGGAACATAATTGACAAAATACGCATTTTCAAGCAGGGGTCGCCTTATTGCTTCAGGGCTTTCGAAATTCAGGGTCTCGATGTGCGTATTATACATATACCCTGCGCCTACCGAGAAAAGTGCGGCTTTTTTATTCGGGAGAATAAGAGGAAACTGGTGTACAACCTCATTCACTTCGGCATTCAACGTAGTCAAAGTTTCAGGTGCAGCTCCAGGCCTAGAAAGGCGGATCAACCCGGAATAAGCCGGGCCTATAACAAAAGAGCCATCCTTACCCCAGTCCCAACTCCATATGGATCCCTCAGCCCCCCCATCGAAAATTTTCTGAGATACTCCTCCTTCGAGTGTTCTCCGCCAAAGCACCCCATCGCGAACAAACGAGACCTCGCTGCCATCAAAAGTGAGCTTAATATATAAGTTTTCTGCTCCCTCCGTTCCCGAAACAGCCTTAATCTCCAGACTATCCAGTGAACGATAGAATATTTTTCTTTCAGGCTCAGGGGGCCCGATCCAGGCAATTGTCTCTCCGTTTGCCGAAATATCAAATAGTAGCTGATCCATATCAACAGCGATCTGTTCCTCTTCATCCAGTTCGAAAGTGAAATGTGACTGCTTCTGATAGTCTCCAATGTCCTGAGTACGGCTCGGCAGCAAACCGAAAAACACAATTGCCGTAACCGCGGCTCCCACAATTAAACTAGCGAGCAGCCATACCCAGGAAAAACGCAAAGCAGGAGCCTTCATTCGATCAGTTGAAATTATTGCCGTCTCTGGTTCACGTTGAATTTCTGCCAGAGCAATGCGGGCATCGGCAATATCGTGAAGGCGATTTCGGGGATCCTTAACGAGGCAACGTTTGATTAACTCCGTAATCTTTAGCAGAGTGGTAATCGGCAGATCTTTCCATTGGGGCTCATCTTTGAGTATTGAGGCTAGAGTTTCCGAGATTGTATCTCCTCTAAATACCCTTTTCCCGGTCAGACACTCAAACAGAATACACCCAAAGGCCCAGATGTCTGCCCTCTTATCAACTGCCTTACCTTTTGCCTGCTCAGGACTCATATATGCAGCAGTGCCGAGAATCACTCCTCGCCCTGTCATTTCCTCTGTAATGGCCGGAGATTTGGACAGTCCCGAATCAGCGGCTTCGCCAAGAAACGCTTTGGCCAATCCGAAGTCCAGGATCTTCACCATTCGCTCTGGTGTAACCTTCACGTTGGATGGTTTCAGGTCACGGTGGATGATTCCTTTTTCGTGTGCTGACTCCAGCCCTTCCGCGATCTGTCGGCATACCTCTAGTGTCTCATCTACAGGCAACGGCCCTTTCCTTATCCGTTCGGCCAAAGTATCGCCCTCTACCAATTCCATCACCAGGAACTGCTGCCTTTCGGATCTCTCAAGGCCATGGATGGTAGCAATGTTCGGGTGGTTTAGTGATGCCAGCAGCCTTGCCTCTCTCTCTAACCGGGCCAGCCGCTCCTTGTCCAGAGCGAACTTCTGGGGAAGCACCTTGATGGCCACCTGACGTTTCAGATTGGTGTCCTCAGCCAAATAGACCTCTCCCATGCCTCCCTTGCCTAGCTCCCTGATGATTTCATATCTGTCGGCTAGAGATGAGCCCGGTGTAAATTGGGGGAAAGGGGTCTCTATTGTTTTAGTAACTTCAGGAATGTCTTTAAGGAGCCTTAAATGAGTGCCGCAATCAGAGCAATAGCTGGCACTCTCGGCATTTTCAGAATGACACTTCGGACATTTGACTGACGCGGTATCCCAATTCCTTTGCTGGGTAAATGATATCGATTTAAAAGAGACGAGTCAAACAAATAGAGATAATAAGTAATTGAAAAAGCTGTCCAATCCTTCCTTGACATATTTTTGATCTGTTTTTTATAATTAGGACCGTAAGGGGGATAATCAATAAGAAAGTCAGCTAAATCCCCCGGAACTCGCTATACGGAGTTATTATGGGAGCCAAAAAAATTTTATCTGTCTGTTTGGTGTGCTTTATCGCTATTTCTTTTTTATCTGCAGACCTCGCCTATGCTCAACGGCTAACCGGAAGATTGATGGGAGTAGTCATTGATGACCAAGGCATTGCTATCCCCGGGGTCATCGTCGAGATCTCGAGCCCGGCGTTAATGGGCACTCGGTCTGAAATCACGAATGAAGATGGTGAATACAGGTTTATCAATTTGCCTCCTGGTATCTATAGTGTCGTTTTTACTCTTCCAGGATTCCAGACGATCGAACGGGAAAACTTGCGAGTAGCCATCGACACCACAACAACAGAAAACATCACTATGAGCCCGACAAGACTCGAAGAGTCTGTGACAGTCACAGCGGAATCGCCCTTAGTCGATGTCACCAAATCCAGCCTGACCACAAACTACGATAAGGATATTATCGAGAAACTTCCTACAGGTCGAGGCACATACTTTGACATTATCAAACAGAATCCAGGCTTTTCTTTAACTGGCGAGGGAGGCAAGTCTCGATTTTCTGCCTTTGGCTCTAATTCAGAAGAAAATGCCATGTACCTGGATGGTGTCGATCTGAGCAATCCCGAGATCGGCACAGCCTGGATTTGGTCTACTGCCGACATGTTTGAAGAAGTGGAAGTCAAGGGCGTAGGCGCAGCCTCTGAATACGGCAACTTCACGGGAGCAGTCGTCAATATTGTCAGCAAATCGGGCGGGAATATATTTTCAGGTTCTGCTGCTTACTATGGCCAGTTTGACGCCCTGACCGGAGACAACAATCCTGATAAAGAGCAGTGGGATTCTTACAAAAGACACCGCTTTTTCGATGTCGCAGCTACACTCGGCGGGCCGGTGATCAAGGATAAACTCTGGTTTTTCGGCGTTTTACAGTTGGCCAATAATTTTGAATCGTGGTGGCAAACCGATCCTGACTTTCCATCTAAAAATAAAAAAAACGAACAGTTCATCAAGTTCTCTATCCAGCCCACTGAAAGTCACCGCTTCGTTCTTTCTTACGACCACCAGTATGGGTATGGCTCATATGCCCCTAGCGAATGGCAAATGCCTGAAACTATCGGTGCTGAAACAGATCCGGTTCATGCCTGGAATGCCCACTACACATTTTTGATCAGCAACAGTGCCTTTTTCGAGCTCAAATACTCAGGTTACTGGGGCGGATCTGACTTTCTGCCTACTCCTGAGGCAGTAGAATCCGGAGCATCTGTCAACAATCCTGTTCATATTGATTTAGGGACAGGCATTCAATCGGGAGGGGTCATATGGCCCTGGGAATATATCGTCACGCGAAATACAGCCAATGCGACACTGTCCTACTTTGCTGAGGACTTTCTCGGTGGTGACCATGATTTCAAGGTCGGTGTGCAATACAACCGCGGCACTTCTGAAGCCTGGGGGAGCTATAGCGGTGGGAAGCTCTACTTAGACTACTATGGTTATAACTACTTGCGCTACGACTACAATGTCTGGCGCTACGGGGGTACGGTGAACACCATCGGAGGATTTCTTGATGATTCATGGAAAGTTAGTGATCGATTGACTATCAATTTCGGCCTCCGTTTCGACCACCACGACGGATACATTCCTCCTTTCACTATAATGGACGGTTGGGTGGAGACCTCAGAAAAAGGACCAAGAATTGACAACCTCATCGACTGGAAATCCTGGTCACCAAGGTTCGGATTTGCTTTACAGTTGACCTCGGATCAGAAGACATTGCTCAAAGGTTCCGCAGGCCGCTACTACACATATCCCTATATCGCCAACTGGGAATGGCCTGGACCCAACGTTCCGGATTGGATTGCCTATTATTGGATAGGAACAGATTGGGAGCTGTGGTATGAAATTCCGGGAAAGCAGGGGTACATTGTCGATCCCGACTTGAAGAATCCCTATGTTGACCAGATCTCTGTAGGACTCCAGAGAGAGGTATTTCCCAATTTTGCCGTCGACTTGACTTATATTTACAAGGATGGAAAGAACAATATCGGTTACAGAGATATTGGCGGGATTTACGAGGAGGTACAAAGAGTATCCCCTGACAACGGAAAAACCTACACGGTATTCAACATAACCAATTCTGGGGAGGAGGAACACCTGCTCACCAATCCTGATGGTTGGGGACAAAAATACCATGGGATCATCCTGGCCCTTAACAAGAAGTACTCCGATCGCTGGATGATGCAGACATCTCTCACCTGGTCCAAAGCCACAGGCCTTAATTTATCCTCGCGCAGTACTGGATGGTACAGTCAAAGCCAGTCACTGGTCTGGTACACCGGAAAACAGGGCTCTGATCCCAACGACCTCATCAATTCCGAGGGATACCTCAATCTCGACCGGAGATGGCTCTTCAAATTCTCATTCGGCTACAATTTTCCCTGGGATATCTTGGTCAGCACAAATTTCTCCTACCAGACAGGAAAACCGCGGATAACAATAGTTGGCATTCCGGATCTCAATCAGAATCCCTATTATCCGGGGACAAGAATCATTGCCGAAGAGAAAGGCGTTGATGTAACTCTGTCAGATGGAACGACAATACCAGGGAGGTTCGAAGATCATTACTTGTGGGATATTCGACTGCAGAAGACATTCCGTATCTACAAATCCTGGAGAATTCATGCCTTCCTCGACTTCTTCAACGTACTGAACACGGATGTATTTCTGGACTATTGGTCCTACAACGCCTATGAGGCGAATTTCAATATTCCCGGTTGGATGGATTATCCAAGGCGCATTCAGGTAGGATTAAAACTGCAGTTCTAAGCAAAGCAAAATACTACTTCCCTAATAAGCGCGAGTGCATTCCACTAACCTTGGCTAATCCAAATTCATCTTCTTCAACAGTGCCTTGAACCTTGGATCCTCACGAACAGTATCAAACTCTGGCTCAACCTTGACAAAAAACATTCCTACACTATGACTCTGAAATGCCCTATCTAACCAAAGAAATCCTTTATCGTCCTCTCCAAGTATAAAATAAATAATTGCGATCCCAAATGGGTAGACACTACCCTCCTTTGATTGGTTTAATAGATCATCAAGCAATTGAATAGCTTCACTTCTTTTTCCCATCTTGGCATAGGTCATTATAATCTCTTCTTTATTGTTAATTTTTTGAAAAATATCGAGAGCCTCTTCGTACATGGACT
>JAFGNQ010000182.1 GCA_016926925.1 Candidatus Aminicenantota bacterium | reverse complement strand
TATGGGAGTATCCGGATTTTCTTTTTTCAGCTCATTCAATAACTGCATTCCATTCACTCCCGGTAGCTTCAAATCAAGAAGGACGAGATGAAAAAACCCCTTTTTGAAGGCATCCAGGCCTTCCGTGCCATCCTTAGCTGTCCTGACTCTGAAACCTTCTTTCAGCAAGACCTGGCTGCAAGAATCCCGTATTGTTTCTTCATCGTCGATGATCAGGATATTGACTTGTTCATTCATTTTTAGATTCTCTTTCCAAAGGAAGCTTGACAATGAAGGTCGCACCTTTTCCTAATTCGCTTTCGACTTCGATTGTTCCACGATGCATATGTATGATGCTGTAACTGATAGACAGCCCCAGTCCGGTTCCGACCCCCACTTCTTTTGTCGAGAAAAAAGGCTCAAACAACCGAGATTTATCCTCTTCTCTGATCCCATGCCCTGTGTCCGCGATGGCAATATTGATGAAGCGTCCCCTATCGCTGGGAAAACTCTTCAAGGTCAAAACGCCATTGCCGTCCATGGCATCCACTGCGTTGAGGATGATGTTGATGAACACCTGCTGCAGTTGGGATTTATCCGCAATGATGTGAGGAAGCGAGGAATAATACTTTCGTATTTCCACGTTCTGAAAGATGGCTTGTGACTTCAACAAAGACAAAGAGCTATCCAGAGTTTCGTTAACGTCCGTTTCAGACATCTCCGGATCTTTAGGTCGAGCAAACTCAAGAAGTCCTTTGACGATCCTTTTACATCGTGTGGTCTCTTTGACGATCTTTTCAAGGTTTGCATATTCCGGGTTTTCTTTCTCGACATCCTCGAGAAGAAGACTGCTGTAAATGAGGATCCCGCCCAGAGGATTGTTGATCTCATGGGCAATTCCTGCTGCCAGTTTGCCCAAGGATGCCAATTTCTCCGATTGCATAAGGGAGGCCTGCATCTTCTTGATTTCGTCTGTTCTTTCCTCTACTTTTTTCTCTAAGGTTTTCCCCCATTCGATAAGCTTTTCATTGGCGATTTTCAGATCGGCGGTCATTTGATTGAAGGAGTCGGCTAAGAATCCGATTTCATCTTGGGATTTCACCTCTATAGTATGGGAAAGATCGCCTTTGGCGATCTTTTGTGTGGCGACAACCATCTTCTGCAGCGGATTGGTGATGCGCGAGGTGGAGAAGTAAAGAAGAATGAGCAGCACAACCACGCACAGAGCAGCGATGATGACAAAGGTGAACATGACTTTATTCGTCGTATCGATGTAGGGCCTCTCGAGGACACCCACATAGAGAATTCCGATGATCTCGTCTTGAATATTCTTTATCGGTTCATAGGCGGTTATGTACCAGTCATTCACGACAAAAGCTCTGTCGATCCACTTCCTTCCTTCGACAAGAACCGCATTGCTCACTTCTTTCGAGACGCGCGTGCCGATGGCCCTGTTCCCTTTTTCGTCTCTGACATTGGTCGATATCCGCAGATCGTGCTGAAAGATTGTAGCCGTACCGATCTCCCGTCCCTTGTACTTTTCTTCTTTGTAAACGATTTCTTTGACCCTATCGACGATCTCGAAGTTACGGTTGAGCAAGATACCGCCGTATAGGACTCCTAAAATCCGGTGATTTTCATCCACAATCGAGGTGGCGGCCATTAAAATCAAACCATTCTCTTCTTTTTCCTCAGGTCTGGGAGCCGCTTTAGGGGTGTCTATAAACTCGATATAAGCCCTGTCGGCCAGATCTTCACCCTCCTTGAGCAGCTCTTCTCTAGAGATGATCTGGGCGCAAGCACACAGGCCGTTCTTGAGAGCCCGGTTGATGATATCATCGTGTTTTTGATCGTCCCCGACGAATCCAGGGTTTCTTGTCCTCACAATAACCTTGCCGTTGCTGTCGGTCAAATTGAGAATATCCAAACCGGAACTTTCTCGGACACGAGAAAGATAGCTCAAAAGAATTGCCATCTGATCCTGTAATAAAGCATCCCGAATGCTTTCTCGATCGGCTGTAAATCCAATGATATCTTTGGTGTCTTTGAGCTTCTCGTTGAAAACCATCCAAGCTGCAGCCAAATCATGCTGAACCTTGGCCTGGGCTTGAGAGATGATCGTGTTCCTTACCAGGCGCGCCCCGAAGATAAGTGTTAGAACCCCGCCGAAAACGATGACGGCGATAAAACTCAATATAAGCTTCGTTCTGAGTGAAAAAGTCCCGAATTTCATTCAATTTCTCAATTATGAAGACTCAGTATACACCATAGGTATGCATCAGTCCACCGGACTCAATTCAAAAAAAATGAGACACATGCAATACTTATTTATATTTTTACGGCCGGAAAAAATAAATAGGTCAAAATTGAACAGCTGGTGGGGAAAAACTCCACACAAATATCATCGGCTTCGAGTTAAGGCAGCATGTGCCGAATAAAACCTGTTTTTCTCTTCTCAAGGGCGGAGGACGAAAAACGACTTTTTTTCATTCCTCGATTTAAAAAGGCATGCAAATTGCATATCAGTTTTTTTGTGAGTCAATTACTGCTTAAGCCTTTCCGGCCAACAGGGATATTTTATCCCCGTATAAATTATGAAATCTATATTATGGAATCAAAAGGATCAAAAAAATGAGAATTGTCAAACTGGAAAAAGAAAAACTCTTTAGTTTTTTAGAGGCCGTTTCTGAGGATGCGGATCTTTGGGCTCCTGTGAAAAAGGGAGTCGACAGGTTTGTTTTTGCAGAAATCGAAGATTTTTCACAGATTGAATTGAATTACACAAGGACCATTCTCCCTCCTCGAAAAATCATGCTGCCTCCTTCCTTCAACATGTTCAAGGCAAGCCCAAAGAGTTACGAAGAAGAATTCGCGCATGTATCAAAAAAGATACTCTTCGGCGTTCACTCATGCGATCTTCATGGCTTGCTTATCGCCGACCAATTCTACAGTTATATGTACGATGATCCCTATTACCTGAAAGCACGAAAGAATACCCTCATGCTCGGACATTCCTGTTGGCCGGATGAGAATTGCCTGTGCAAATCCACGAATACACATATCATCGAAGAAGGTTACGATCTCTTCTTCACCGATTTGGAGAAGTACTATTTGGTTTGGATAGGGTCCAGCCAAGGCGATGATCTTATCCGAACTAGACCAGAGCTTTTTGATGAAGAGATCGGCGACCAAGACATTCAAAGCTTCTTGAAATGGCGGGAAGAAAGAGATAAGGCCTTCCAAATAGAAATGAATTTCACGTATATGCCGGATTTGATGGAACTGAAATACAAAGACAAAATCTGGGACAAACTGGGAGATGCCTGCTTGGCTTGCGGTTCCTGCACCAATGTTTGCCCCACATGCAATTGTTACAATGTCCTGGACAAACCGGTTCTGGGAAAAGACATCTCCAACATCGTCCGTTGCTGGGATGCCTGCACCTTGGAGAACTACTCCGAAGTGGCAGGCGGTGAGAATTTCAGAGAAAAGAGAGCAGAGAGGCTGAAACTCTGGTACACACATAAACTGCAGGCATACATATCCAAATATGGAAAACCGTCTTGCGTCGGCTGCGGTCGCTGCATTGCGACGTGTCCTGTCGACATCAATGTCAAAACAGTGGCGCAGGCTCTTGACGGTATGAAAGTGGAGGCCTTCTGGTCTCGATTGAGTAAAGAGGTGAGAAAATGATTCCTGAAACGAAAAATTTCAAAAGCGAAAATCCTTTCCTTCCCGAACCGGCAAGAATCGTCCGCATGCAATACCTAACCGAAGACGTCAAATTTTTTCAGATCCGGATTGCGGATATGGAAAAAGCCCTATCCTTCCACTATTCCCCGGGTCAGTTTGCCATGATATCCGTACTTGGAGCCGGAGAAGCCCCCTTTTCTATATCGTCCTCGCCATCACGGCCGGGTTTGCTGGAGTTTTGCATCAGGAAGGCGGGGACAGTCACCAACGCTCTATTCCAAATGAAAGAAAATGATCTAATCGGTGTGCGTGGACCCTTTGGAAACGGCTTCCCTGCCGACAAGATGATAGGCAAGGATATCATTATCGTCATGGGAGGCTTAGGAGCTGCGCCCCTTCGATCCGTTTTGCTGTACTGTCTTGATAACCGCGACCTGTTCAGGAGAGTCATCCTGCTTCACGGAGCGAAAAGACCGGCCGAGATGATCTTTCGCGAAGAGTTCTTTCATTTGAAAAAAAGAAATGATCTCGAATGCTATCTTGCCGTCGATTCCGATGACACGGGTGAATGGACGGAAAACGTAGGGGTTGTCACCAAGCTCTTCCCGCTTCTCAAGGAAGTCGACCCGGCAAACACCTACTCGATCGTCTGCGGTCCCCCGGTTATGTACAAATTCGTCCTTAAGGAATTGGTCGATTTGAAGATCCCAAAGGATCAAATTTTGATGACACTCGAAAGACGGATGAAATGCGGGGTGGGAAAGTGCGGCCATTGTGCCATCGATTACATATACACTTGCCTCGACGGCCCAGTATTCACTTATTGGGATGTCATCCACATGAGAGAGCTGATATAGGGGGAAGAAATGAACAACGGAAAACTTAAAATCGGAATTTATGAACTAACCGGATGCGCCGGAGATGCGCTCCTCATCCTCGATTGTGAAAAAGAACTCATCGATATCTTCAAGGCTGTCGATATTCAATCATTCCTTATGGCCAAGAGCGACAACATCGATGGCGAGCTGGATGTGGCTCTCGTCGAAGGATCTGTATCCACAGAGAGAGAGATAGAAGAATTGAAGGATATCAGGAAGAGGTCGAAGGTTGTAGTCGCCATCGGTCTTTGTGCGACGGCAGGCGGAATTCAAGCACGATTTACAGATCCCGCAGAATGGAAGGAAAACTTCAAAAAGGTGTACGGCGACGTGATAATGACACATACGAAACCCGTCCAGTCCAAACCGATAGATGCCTACATCGAGGTCGATTGCTATCTCCCCGGCTGTCCCATCAGCAAAGAGCAGTTCCTCAATTTTTTTACCCGCGCCGTGAACGGCAGCTTACCTGAAAAATCGCAAAATCCCGTCTGTGTCACCTGCAAGTATAATGAAAACGATTGCCTCCTCAAGAGAGGGAAGCTGTGTCTGGGCCCGGTTACTGCCGACGAGTGCGGTTCGGTATGCATCAATCATAATATTCCCTGCTTCGGATGCTGGGGACCTCTCGACGTAGCCAATCGCACCTCAGAGTTCTACCTCCTGCAAGATATGGGATACAGTGTTGATGAAATAACCAAGAAAATGGCCAACTATTCAGGCACCAAAATCACCGAATTCTTCGCTCAATTAAGAAAGGAGGCGAAATGAAAACCAAAAGGATCAGCATCGACCACCTGGCACGTGTAGAAGGGAATGGTGGAATTGCCGCGACGATTGACGGAAAGGTCGTCACGGATGTCAAGTTTACTATAAACGAAGGCCCAAGGCTCATTGAGCGGCTGACAGTAGGCCGGACTCCCGAAGAAGATGTCAGCATCGCCCCCCGGATTTGCGCCATATGCACGGTTTCTCATAAAAACGCCGTCATAAGGGCGATGGAGAATGCCTTGTCGGTCCAAGTCCCGCCGAAGGTGACCTATGCGCGTGAGCTGATGCACATGGGCGAAATGATTGAGAGCCACTCACTCCATGTCTATTATCTTGCCCTGCCCGATTACGTCGGCTTTCCGAATGCGATCGCTATGGCATCCAAATTCGAGTTCGAAGTGAAGATCGCCCTCGAGATGAAGGAATTCGGGAATCACATCATGAAAATTTTGGCCGGGCGCTTCATCCATGGCGAAAATCCCGTCATCGGAGGATTCGGCAAACTCCCGTCCAAGAAAGAGCTCATGTTTATCAAAAGCAGGGCGATTCAATTCATGCCTTTCGTTCTCAAAACGGTAAATCTGTTCTGCGGACTCGATTACCCTGACAACCCAGAGGAGGACACACTGTACGCTTGTTGTGAACCCGGAAATGATGAATACGGGTTTTGGGGAGACGAGATCCTTCTTTCCACCGGGGAGAAATTTGGCAGAGACGACTACAAAAAGCTGACCAATGAATTCGTGGTATCGCATTCTTATGCCAAACGAAGCCGCTACAACGGGCAACCTTATTCCGTGGGTGCACTGGCCAGGGTCAACAATCTCGGCGAACGGCTGCAAAATGAATCCGGAAATATGTACGAAAAATATTTCAATCCCCGCTGGAAAAGGAATCCTCTCTTTCACAATGCCGCCCAGGCTCTGGAGATATTGTATTGTTTCGAGAGGATCCCGCAATTGGTGGATAAAATGCTGGAAATTCCAGAAAATCCCTCCATTGTGGACTATACAGTCAAGGAAGGGAAAGGCACCGGTTTAGTCGAGGCTCCCCGCGGGCTGCTAATTCACCATTACGAAATCTCCGGCGGCCTGGTTGCTGAGGTGGATATCGTCACCCCTACCGCTCAAAACGCTGAAGACATTGAACGCTATTGCCATATCGCCGCCCAAAAACTTCTGGACGATGGCCATGAGGATCAAATCCGAGACCGGATGGATCTCGTCGTCAGGGCTTTCGATCCCTGTATCAGCTGCTCTGCCCATATGGCAGAAATAAGGAAGGCACCCAAGGACGACTGGGAAACGAAGCTGGCCGAAATCAAAAGCAAAGGTTCACCTTTCTATGTGGGCATTGGAAATTCCGATCAGTCCGACGACGCAGCCGGCCTCGAACTGGCTTCATGTCTGAGGCTGCATGGCGAGAAGAATGTTGCGATGGAGTGGGAGCTGGCAGAAAAAGGACGAACCTCTGATATTCCCGACAGTATCCCATTAATATTTCTCGATGCTGTCGATTTTAAGGGAGAGCCAGGAAAAATCATGCTCCTTCCTCTTCAGTATGTTCTCAACAACACCACCTTGAGCCACAGATTTCTGCCGTTTACCACTCTAATCGCAAATCAAAGGCAGCTGCGCAATTCCTATGTCCTGGGTATCCAACCTGAAAGGATCGCAAAGGGCAAAAGTATCTCCGCATCCGTTCAATCGGCGCTGGAAAAGATCATCGCTAAACTAACGAATTGAACATGATAAACAGGCATATCCAAATGCCTGATGGCAAAATGTCTATATAGCCAAAACAAAATAGCACTGGGGAATGCTTCAAAAACACGAGAGAAACGCAAGCGTTCCCCAGTGCTCCCCTCCTAATTCGACGAAACACCATCTCATCAATTCTGAAAATGCAGAATAGAGGAATTCATGCCCTTATAATGGGGAATTATTCCCCATTGTGCTTCAATCTAGCTGAAGGGCAAAAACCACTCCAAATAAAAGGCGTGTAAGTTGTTTATATCAATTAAGTTACTTGAGAATTGGGTTTAATCCTGTTTTTGAATCAATTGGCACATTAATTGCATAAAAATGAGTGAGAGACAATAAAATGTCGAACCAGGATAGAAAAGTGCTCATCATAGATTCCGATACAAGAGACAGAGCGACAATAGCCAAGTTCTTAGAAAATGAGCAGTATCAAGTGGAAACGGGAAAATGTCTCACAGACGCCATAAAGAAAGTATCCACTGGAAATTATGATTGCTTGATCATGGATGTGAATCTGCCGGAAATGAAAGGTTACGAGGCTGTTTCCATTCTCAAAAATATAGACTCTGAATTGAAAATCATTATGATGACAAGAAGAAACAGCAAGCGTCTCGAGGCAAAAGTGAGAGGGCAAGACGTGTTTTTTTATTTCATCAAATCCTTCGGAAACGAGGAATTGAAGTTAGCAATCAACAATGCCTTTATAAAATAAAAGGAGAAACAAATGACGAAAGAAAAATCAAAAATTCTTGTGATCGATGACGACCCGGATTTTCGTGATGCAGTAAGTTCCATTCTGCAGTCAGCTTTGTACGACGTAGCAACAGCTTCAGATCCGACCGAAGGAAAGGACAAGATCCTGAAAGAGAAACCGGACCTCATTCTGCTCGACATCATGATGGACAGTCTGTTCGACGGCTTCTCTTTATGCCACAACATCAAGACCGGAAAAGAGTTCAAAGAGGTAAAGGATACACCTATCATTTTTGTCTCTGCGGTAAGGGAAGTAGCCGGTTCCAGATTTGAGTTCAAAGGAGACGATCAAGGTCTTGCAGGTCCGGACGACTATATCGACAAACCCGTAAAACCCGAGGATCTTCTTGGTCGAATCGAGAGGTTGCTCAAGAAATGACCAGAAATGTAAGGGCATCAAAAAAACATGAAGTTCTAAGCCAAAAAGAGAAGGCGCTCAGAGATTCTTTTCTCCTGCAGATTGGGAATGTCCCCGGCGGAGAGAGCATAAAGAAATGCATCCAATGCGGCAGCTGTACCGGATCTTGTCCCGTGAGCTACACCATGGACATCACGCCACGGGAAGTGATCGCACTGTTTCGGTCCGGAGACATTGAAACCATCCTTTCCAGCCGAACCATATGGATCTGTGCGTCCTGTTACGGATGCACGGTACGATGCCCTCAAGGCGTGAAAGTTACGGATATTCTTTATGCCCTGAAAAGACTTGCCATCGAGAACAAGATCTATCCGAGGAGATTCCCGGTTTATGCATTATCCAAGTCATTCGTCTATTTGACGAATACGTTCGGCCGAAGCTATGAGCCCGGACTCATTGTCTCATATTTTATCAGAACGAATCCTTTCAAATTATTGGGGATGATTCCCTTCTTTTTTAGATTATTAGCAAAAGGCCGGATCGGAATGCTGCCCAAAAGGATTAAAAGACATAGGAATCTATCTCGAATTCTGGATGAAGCCGAGATCATGGAAATGATCGTCCCGGTTCAGGAGTGATAGAACAACCGCAGCTCAAGCCTTACAACGCCTAACTCTTTTCTTAAATCCGGAGGTTAACAATGGAATACGCATACTACCCTGGCTGCAGTCTCGAAGCTTCGGCAAGGGGATACGATGAATCCGTCCGCTTCGTGTTCAAAGCTCTTGGACAGGAGCTCACAGAAATCGATGATTGGAACTGTTGCGGAGCAACCTATTATATGTCGACCAAAGAAACCATTTCATTGGTGATATCCGCCCGGAATCTCGCCATTGCAGAAAAACAAGGCCTGGATATCGTTGCCCCATGCAGCTCGTGTTATACCATTTTGTACAAGACAAACCATATCCTTAAAAACAATCCCATTATGAAGGCAAAAGTCAACCAAGCGCTTCGAAAGGACAACCTCTCCTATAAACTGACCGTAAATGTCCGCCACCCTCTCGAGGTGCTGGTCAATGATATAGGGATCAAAGAAATCGCCGCTCAGACTCGATACCGGCTGGAGGGAATCAATGTCGCCCAGTACTATGGATGCCAAATCGTCCGCCCTGATCGCGGTCTTGATGACAAAGAAAACCCGATTATGATGGATTCTCTTTTCGAGGCTCTGGGAGCGAATAACATCTATTTCCCAATGAAAGTTCGATGCTGCGGGGGAATGCTCATGACGACTTATCCCGATGTTGCTCTCGAGCTCAATAAAGAAATATTGGAATGCGCTAAAGAAAACGAGGCCGACGTCATCTTGACTACATGTCCTCTATGCCAGATAAACTTGGAGGCTTATCAAAATAAGATCAACAAGAGTTTCCATACTGACTTCCGAATGCCCATTATGTTCTTCACCCAGGCTCTGGGATTAGCCCTCGGGGGAAGTCCCCAGGAATTGGGATTGAATCGCAATCTCATTGCGTTCGATACGAAAGATCTGCGAGGGAGGGGCTGAAATGGATATCAAAATCGGTGTTTATATCTGCCATTGCGGTTCGAATATCGCCAACACAGTGGATGTAGCCAAAGTGAGAGAAGCCGCTTCAAGTCTGCCTCATGTCGTCATATCCAGAGATTATAAATTCATGTGTTCCGATCCGGGACAAGAGCTCGTTAAGGACGATATTAAAAAATTGGGTCTCAACCGAGCGATCGTCGCGTCCTGTTCTCCGCTCATGCATGAGAAGACATTTCAAAAAGCGTGCGAGTCGGCAGGATTGAATCGCTACTTGTTCCAGATGGCCAATATCCGAGAGCACTGTTCATGGGTACATAAGGACCGGAAAAAGGCTACCGACAAAGCCTGCTCCATAGTTAATGCGGCAGTCAGAAGGATAGCCTTTCAGGAGCCATTGGAAATAAAACGGGTGAAGGTCAATCCCGCGACTTTGATCATCGGCGGCGGTATCGCCGGTATCCAAGCAGCGCTCGAGATCGCCGAATCCGGCAACCCCGTGTATCTTGTGGAAAAAGAACCATCCATCGGTGGAAAAATGGCACTCCTGGATAAAACATTCCCTACACTGGATTGTTCAGCCTGCATACTCACGCCGAAGATGGTGAACGTGGGACAGCATGAAAAAATTCATCTCATGACATACAGCGAAGTTCAGGAAGTATCCGGATCCAATGGGAATTTTTCTGTCAAAATTTTGAAAAAACCCCGTTATGTGGACGAGGAAAAATGTACGGGTTGCGGTCTCTGCTATGAATCCTGTCCGTCCGTTCGCATACCAGCAAGAAGGGTCATCAAGCTGGGCAACCGGGTCATAAAGGAACTGAAATGAAATCCCTTATGAAATCTAAAGGGAGGTGCGACGATGAAAGCTGATGCATCAGCATTGAATACCATAATGGAACGGTGGCAGAACAGAAAAGATTTTCTGATCGAGATTCTCCAAGACATTCAGGATGAGTACAGTTTTCTGCCCGCAGAGGTCCTTGGTGAACTTTCAAATAAATTGGAGATACCCTTAAATCAAATCTACGAAGCGGCGACATACTATAAAGCTTTCAGTTTGGAGCCGAAAGGGCGGTTCCAAATCAACGTCTGTCAAGGGACGGCCTGTCATGTCCGGGGAGCGAGTGCGATTCTCAACGCATTTGAAAGGGACCTGAAGATAAAAGCCGGAGAAACCGACGGGAACAAAGATTTCACCCTCGACATCGTCAGATGCATCGGGTGCTGTGCCTTGGCTCCGGTTCTGACGGTGAATGAAGACGTCCACGCCAAATTCGATCCGAGTCTTGTGCCGAAAACTCTAAAAAAATACAGGAAGATGTCTTCTGAGGAATCAAAAGGCAGTGAGGGAAGCTAAGCTTTGTAAGTCAAAAAGGATGTCATAATGCAAAAAATTCAAATATCCGACTTAGCTGCAATAAAAGAAGATGTGCAAAAATCCCGGTATTTGCGAAAGGGAGGGTCCTTACGCTCAAAAGTGACTGTTCATATGGGGACCTGTGGAATAAGCGCGGGTGCCGCAAAAATTTTAAGCGCTGCTCAAGAATTTGTCGAGAGAATCGACCGAAAAGATGTCTTGGTGACGAAGTCAGGGTGTATCGGCTTTTGTTGTCAGGAACCTATGATCACGGTCGAGACCGAGGGCTCACCGCCGGTCAAATACGGCAATCTTAAACCTGAAGACATAACGACAATCTTTGAGGATCACGTCCAGGGAGGAAGAGTCGTTGAAGATCTCCGCATCTCCGAGGATTTGCCCTTTTTTGCCAAGCAAGTTTTGTTCGTTTGCAAAAATCGAGGCTTGATCGATCCGGAAAAAATCGACGAATACATCGCTCAGGACGGTTATAAGGCTCTGGCCAATGCTCTTACCGAAATGACGCCGCAAGAAGTTATCGCCATCGTAAAAGCCTCTGCTCTGAGAGGCAGAGGAGGCGGAGGCTTTCCCGCAGGAGTCAAATGGGAGACCTGCCGACATGCGGGTGAGGAAAGAAACGAGGAGAGGTTTATCATCTGCAATGCGGATGAGGGAGATCCCGGGGCTTTCATGGATAGGAACATCATCGAATCAGATCCCCACTCCGTCATAGAAGGCATGAGCATCGGAGCCTATGCCATCGGGGCGCAGCAAGGGTATATCTATATCAGAAAAGAATACCCCATCGCCGTGGCCAAAATGAATATCGCGCTCCAACAGGCTAGAGAATACGGACTCTTGGGCAAAAATATTTTCGGGAGCGATTTCAACTTTGACATAGAAATCCACAGAGGGGCCGGGGCTTTCGTATGCGGCGAATCTACGGCGTTGATGGCTTCCCTTGAAGGCCGTGCGGGCATACCGCGCGCCAAATACATTCACACGGTCGAGTACGGTCTCTGGAACAAGCCGAGTTGTTTGAACAATGTCGAAACCTGGGCCAACGTTCCCTTGATCATTAACAACGGCGTGGAGTGGTACACATCCGTAGGAACTGGAGATGTCTCTAAAAATCCCTGGGGAGGAAGCAAGGGGACCAAAGTATTCTCTCTTACGGGTAACGTGAACAATACCGGCCTGATAGAAGTCCCGATGGGCATCACTCTGAGAGAGATCATATTCGACATCGGCGGAGGAATTCCAAACGGGAAAAAATTCAAAACAGTTCAAACTGGTGGTCCTTCGGGAGGCTTTTTACCCGAGAAGCTATTGGACCTTCCGGTTGATTTCGACAGCCTGGATGAGGCAGGCTCCATGATGGGCTCCGGCGGGATGATCGTCGGGGATGAAGAGACCTGTATGGTGGACATGGCCAAATATTTCATTAGTTTTCTTCAGGAAGAATCCTGCGGAAAATGCATCCCCTGTCGTGAAGGTTTGAGATGCATGTTGGCCGTCCTCGAAAAAATATCCCGCGGAGACGGGGAAGCCGGCGATATCGAGGCGCTCAGGAACCTCTCCACAGTCATGAAACAATCCTCTCTTTGCGCTCTTGGTCAGAGCGCTCCCAATCCCGTGTTGAGCGCACTGGAATATTTCCAGGATGAATATGAAAAGCACATCGTCGAAAAAAGATGTCCCGCAGGTGTCTGCACAGCCCTCTACGAAATGCACATAGATCCCGATCTCTGTACCGGATGTATGGTTTGTGCAAGGAACTGTCCGGTGGACGCTATATCTGGAGAAAAGAAGAAACCTCACCATATCGATAGAGGCAAATGCATCAAATGCAACGTGTGTTATACCCTGTGCAAATTCGATGCCGTTAAAAAAGTCTAGGAGGGCCGATGAAAGACGAAAAAACAGTCACTTTTAAAATAAACGGGCAGGTCGTCACAGCAGAGCGAGGAACGCCCGTCATAAAATCTGCCAAAGAATTGGGTATCAAGATACCGACACTCTGTCACTCGGATTTTTTGGAACCCTATGGAAGCTGCCGCGTCTGCTCGGTCGAGCTCCGAAGGCGAAACAAAAAACGCTTGGTCACAGCCTGCAATTTCCCGGCCCAAGAAGGCGATGAAATATTCACGGATACGGAATGGGTGAGAGAAAACAGAGCCCTGATATTGGAGCTGCTTCTAGCCAGGTGTCCGGAAGTGCCTGTCATTCAGGAAATGGCCCGGGAATACGGCGTCACAGAAACCCGATTCGAAAAGACATACCAAAACTGTATTGTCTGTGGACTTTGTGCACGGATGTGCAACGAAGTCGTGGGGGCGAATGCCATCGGTTGGGGAGGCAGAGGGATTGAACGGGAGATCGCGACGCCCTTCCAGATCGATCCGGAGACCTGCATCGGTTGTGGAGCTTGTGCCTATGTTTGTCCTACAGGACATATCAGAATAGATCCCATCTGGGAAGAGCCGGGCGAACCTAGAGAATTTTTCTTAGGGCCTCACAGTGCAGTCTACATCCCTACCCTGCAGGCCGTCCCGAAGGTTCCGGTCATAGACAAAGAGTCCTGTATCCATTTCAAGACAGGAGGCTGCCGAATTTGTGAAGAGGTCTGTGAGACCAAGTCCATCAACCACGCTATGGAGGGACATACGGAAGAAATCGAAGTGGGACAGATCCTCGTAGCCACAGGGTATGATCTGTTCGATTCAAGGAAAATGGCCCAGTACGGGTATGGACAGCTTGACGATGTCTACTCGAGCTTGGAAATTGAATACATGTTCAACTCTACAGGACCGACAGAGGGCAAGGTGTTCCTCAAGAACGGAAAAGAGCCGAGATCGGTGGGCATCGTCCACTGTGTCGGATCCAGAGATGAGAATCACCATCGTTATTGTTCGCGCGTGTGCTGCATGTACGCACTGAAATTCGCCCATCTACTTAAAGACAGAACCAATGCCGAAGTTTACCAATTCTACATCGACATGCGCTCCTTCGGAAAAGGTTACGAAGAATTTTACTCTCGGATACTTGAAGAAGATGTCAATGTTATAAGAGGCAAAGTCGCCGAGGTCGTCAAAACGGGGCGTTCAAAACGGGAAGAGGGAGCGCTGCTCATTCGGTGTGAGGACACCCTGCTCAAAAAATACAGGGAAATCCCCGTGGATATGGTGATCCTTTGTAATGCACTGGAGCCTCAATCCGATTCCGAAAAAATTCAGAAAATGCTCTCTCTCAGCTTCAGTCCGGACGGATTCTTCCTGGAGAAGCATCCAAAGCTCGACCCGACGGCAACAGCCACGGACGGTATCTTCATCGCAGGATGCTGTCAGGGACCTAAGGATATTCCGGATACAGTGGCGCAGGCAAGCTCAGCGGCGGCCCGCATCCTTTCAAACATCTCCAAGGGAGAAGTCGAGGTCGAACCCATTCAAGCTTATATCTCCCCTGACCTCTGCGCCGGATGTCGTTTCTGCAACGATCTCTGTCCCTATTCGGCCATTTCTTTCGATGAGGTGGAGTGCGTGTCCAAGGTGAATGAAGCCCTTTGTAAAGGATGCGGCACCTGTGTATCAGCCTGCCCCTCCTCTGCAGCAACGGCCCGGCATTATTCCGACGAACAAATCTTTGCAGAAATCGAAGGGCTGCTGGAGTAAATCAAAGGCTCCTAAACCTCATGAATGCTGGTAAAGCGAACCGCCATGAATCTGAAGGATCTGATTCGCTCCCTCCATCCTTACATATTCATTTTGTTGCGCTTTATTGCAATTCAAAATATCCATGAATCTGATGAACAAAATTAGAAATATAGCCGGCAGTTTGATATATTTAGACATGAAGAGCTGATATGTGGCTCATGATCCGGCGAAGATGATTCTAAGAAAAACACTGGAAGTCTTCATCAATCTCCCCTTAAGGGTTAAATTCATCCTTAGTTTTCTTGTGGTTATTATTTTCGGCGGGATCACGACCCTCACCATCGGCACCCATATCGAGCACCGAACCATCTTTTCCCTTGCCCAGGCTAAAGTCAGACACGATTTAGCCTCTGCCTGGATGGTCTACAACGAGAAGCTCAACGACATCAGAGACATCATCCTGGTCAATTCCAGCCGCGAGTCCATACAGAACGCACTGAAAAACGGTGAGCGGGAGCTTCTGATGAAATACCTCGAGCGCGTGCGGCGGGAATTCAACCTGGACATCCTGACGCTGACGGACGCACATGGAAACGTAATTCTGAGAACCCACCACCCGGATGCCGGGGGTGATGATCAATCCGGTGATCCCCTCGTCTTAAGAGCGCTTCGGGGAAAAACGATCGCAGCCACACAGATCGTTCCCCGATCCGAGTTGGTTAAAGAAGGCAAAAATTTGTCCGAGCGCGCTTATTTGAAAATCCTGCCTACTCCGAAAGCGGAACCAAGGATTGTCGATCACGAAGAGAATGGAATGATGCTCAAAGCCGCCGCACCCGTAATCGATGAAGAAGGAATCGTAAGAGGGGTTCTCTACGGAGGAATACTTCTCAACAGAAATTACGAGATCGTGGACCGTGTCAAAGAAATCGTCTATAAAGGGGAAAAATACAAGGGGAGGGAAATCGGAACGGCCACTATTTTTCAGCACGATTTGAGGATCTCAACGAACGTCAAAAAAGCGAATGGGGAGAGAGCTATCGGCACGCGTGTTTCCAAAGAAGTCAATCAGGCTGTTCTCAAAGAGGGCGAACCATGGATCGACAGGGCTTTTGTCGTCAATGACTGGTACATCACCGCCTATGAACCCATAAAAAATGTCCAAGGCGAGATCATTGGAATCCTCTATGTGGGGATGCTCGAGAAACCCTATATCGATTTGCGCAACAGGGTCATGATGACCTTTACCGGGATGGCTTCCCTATGCGTGGTTATCCTCCTTATTATTCTCTTTTTTATAACATCATCGATAATACATCCGCTTCAGGGTATGGTTCTTGCCACAAAAAAAATCGCGCAGGGCGACCTCAACCATAAGGTGGAATTGAATCTCAAAGACGAAATCGGCCAGCTCGCCCAATCCTTCAACCAAATGACGAAAAACCTCAAAGAAGCCAATGAAAAGCTCCTCAACTGGGGAAAAACTCTGGAAAAAAGGGTCGAAGAGAGAACCAAAGAGTTGAAAGAGATGCAGGACTTTCTGATTCAATCCGAAAAGCTGGCTTCTCTGGGCAAAATGGCGGCCGGGATCGCACATGAGGTCAACAATCCTCTAACATCCATCCTCATCAACACCCATCTCATGCTCGAAAAATTGAAAAACGATGACGCATTCTATGAGAATTTAAGCATGATTGCCGATGAGACTGCCCGCTGTACGAACATCGTCAAAGGCCTGCTCGAGTTTTCCAGACAAGAACCCCCTCAGAAAGCTTTTGCCGATATCAACGAAATCATCTCGCGGACTGTCAACCTGCTGGAGAATCAGGTATCCTACCAGAACATTCGGATCATGAAGAACCTGGATCCGAATCTGCCTTTGATCGAGTTCGACATAAACAAAATCAAACAGGTTTTCTGGAATCTGATGCTGAATGCTTCCGAGGCTATGGCCGCCGGCGGCACTTTGACCCTGACAAGCCGATACTTGCGGGACAAAGATTATATCGAGATCCTATTTGAAGATACAGGCACAGGCATACCCAAAGAAAATCTCGGCAAACTGTTCGATCCTTTCTTCACGACAAAGAGCAGCGGCACAGGTTTGGGGTTGGCGGTCTCTTACGGAATCATCAGGCAACACAATGGAAAAATAGAGGTTGACAGCGAGCCGGGGAAAGGATCAACATTTAGAATCAGTCTGCCCGTAGACAAAAAAAATGAAGACCCCATTGCGGGAGGAGAGAATGAGTAAAACAAAGAAAAAGATACTTGTCGTCGATGACGAAATCAATGTCTGCAAAAGTATCAGACAAGCTATCCTATCAGACGATTATGACGTAGATACGGCTCTGAGCGGAGAAGAAGCTTTGGAGAAAGACAAAGAAAGTCATTTCGATCTTGTCATATCGGACCTTATGATGCCGGGAATCAGTGGGATGGACCTCCTGACGTCTTTAAAAAAAGAGAGGCCCGAAGTGTGCATCATTATGGTGACCGGCTACCCAACGATCAAAACAGCCGTTCAATCGGTGAAGATCGGGGCGTTCGATTACCTTCCCAAACCATTTACTCCGAATGAACTGCGGAGCTTGGTCCAACGCGCTTTTAAAACGATTGAGAGCGAGGCCGGAGAAACGGCGAGTCCGCCTGTGATGCCCCCCGGACTTTTCAGTATGAAAGGGCATACCTGGCTGCGCAAGGGAGACAAAAACGTGGCCACTGTAGGGATTGTTTATGCGTTCATCCAGGCTTTGGAAAAAATTTCGCATCTTGAGCTTCCAAAGGAAAATAAAAATATATTTCAGGGAGAAGTTTCCGCGAGGATAACGGATAAAGACAACAATGTCCATCGTGTATGGTCTCCCGCCACCGGAAAAATAATCCAGGTCAACCACGATCTGGAGAAAGATCCCTCTCTCCTGAAAAAAGATCCCTACGGAAAAGGATGGCTTTTTCGGATTGAATCACCCAACCTTGAAATGGATTTGAAGGGTTTGACCCCTTCCGAATAATGTGCCTTTCATGAGAGCGGCAAACCTCATCCCTCCGCCTCTGGAAAATCTTGCCGGCAATATCGACGCGCTCATCGATGAATTCGCATCCAAAAAAGTTGTCTATCTCGATTCCATGGGAACATGGAAGGATAACCCGACCAACCTGCTCCAGAGAACGGGAAATGAACTGTTATTTCAGATCTGGAAAAACAAAGCAGAAGGAAGAACCGCTCTCGTGAATGCAATCGGAAAAAAATTATCCGATGAAAAGGCATGGCTGGACGTTAAAAGAATCAAATGTGCGCATTCGATGAAATCTCACGGCCAACCGTACAATCTTAAAGAACCGGAACTCGACAAAACAATAACCGGATTCTATACGGCATGCGGGCGTCCGCCTCG
>JAFGNQ010000181.1 GCA_016926925.1 Candidatus Aminicenantota bacterium | reverse complement strand
TGTTTTTAGCAAGGATGGTAAGACCGAGTGAAGTGGCGTTGGAAAGGGCGACCCAGGTATCACAGGCCGGGAGCTCTCGGGCGAAACCTGAAAGAACCGCTGCAGCCATTGCGAGAAGCCCTAAAATCTTTATCAGTTTTTTCATCTTTTCCTCCATCAGCTTCTTGCCGTTTTATAGATTTTGATGGCCACTTGCATCAGGGCCAGATAAATACCTATACCTATGATAGTTGCGACGATCCAGTTGAGATTTGATATTTGCCGTATGGCGTCCAGTCGGGATATTCCCAACCAGGGCAAAAGAAGTTGGTTGATGGGAATGGGAGCGATTAACAGAAGGAACCAGAATATGAGGATGAACTTGCCGAATTTCGCATATCCGAACCGGAAAATTCCGACATAAGAGAGCGCCGCCAGCACGAGGCAGATATTGGCGTTGACGACCATGAACCTGATGCTGGGTTTCCAGTAGCCGGGATTTTTCGATACGAGAAAAAAAACGATACCGGCCGAAAGGACATAGAAAAGCGTTGAAAGGAAAACGACCGTAAATTTGGCTCTTACGATATCGCCGGCGTCTACAGGGAGTATGCTCAGAAGGGCATATCCGTTGTATCTGTCCTCCCATTGTTCATGGGACCATGTGGCTCCGATGACCACCCAGAATATGAAGGGCATAAGAGTGAGGGCAAAGTGTATGCTGCCGGGATCAGGAGCTGTAAGGCGGTCGTAGTTCATCAAGGGAAAGATGCCGCCCAGTGCAATCAGAAGAAAGGATACGAAGAAAAACGAGAATTTTCTTATCAGGTAGCGCATTCTACTTTCCTTTGACGAGAGATATGAGAATGTCATCGAGGCCCACGTTCTCGATCTTGATATCTCCGTCGGCAATACCCTTTTTGAGTGCATCCTTTATCTCGAGGTATTTTTGAGTGATGCCCGAGCTTCCGAACATGTGATCCTCGACTTTACTCAAGATGAGGATTATCCGTTCGTCCAGCGTTCCTTTGGAGAAGTGGATTTTCTTCCAATTGGCTTGGAGATCGTCTTTAGCCGCAACGAGGGCTATCCTGCCGTTGACCATATAGGTGATGTAATCGGCGATGCGGGCGATATCGGCGGTTATATGAGATGAGATGATTACGGATGTGTTTCCTTCCTGTGTAACGGTTTGTAGGAAATCGAGAACGTCTCTGCGGATTACGGGATCCAAACCCGATGTGGGTTCATCCAGTATAATGAGTTCCGGATTGTGGGAGATAGCGAGTGCCAGAGACAGCTTGACCTTCATTCCTTTGGAGAGCTTTCGAATCATTTTTTTGGATGGGATTTGGAATTCCTCCAGTAAATTTTGAAATTTGACTGCATCCCAATCGTTGTAAAAATGGCTGACGAATTTACCGGTCCAGTCGGGACTGCGGAATTCGTAGAAATACTGTTCCTCCCCCACATAGCCGATACGGTTCTTAATTTCTTTTTCGTTGTGGCTGTGATCGAGGCCGAAGACTTTGATCTCGCCCGATTCGGGACGGATCAGGTTCATGATGAGTTTTATGGTTGTTGTCTTTCCGGCGCCGTTGGGGCCGATGAGTCCCATGATGTAACCTTTAGGGACATCCCAGGAGATGTCGTCCAGGACAAATTCGTCGTACTCCTTTCTCAGACCTCGTATTTTCAGTACACTTTCCATCTCTATACTCCTTTATCGCATGCCCATCGCGTCTAACGGGCCTATGTCATAAAAAGCAATACCAGATAAACGATGAATATCAACAAGACGAGTATCCGGACACGGATGCACCCTCGACGTTTTTTCATTTTTAATCTCCTGACTCCTTGATGATGTGGATGATATCATCTGCGGAGATGCCGAATTTTTCTGCCGTTCTGCGGATCTTATGCACCTCATTCCGAATTTCTTCGATCTTTTCGTTCCGCATTTTTTCTTTATTGATATCCGCCACATAAGAGCCGAGCCCCGAACGGGTAAATATATAGCCTTCATTTTCAAGATCGGAATAGGCTCTTTTAATGGTGATGGCACTGATTTTGAGTTCATTCGCCATATCCCGAATCGAAGGCAGTTTCGTTTCCGGCACTAAATTTCCGGTCGCAATTGCATCTTTGATCTGGTCCGTGACCTGTTTGTACATCGGGTCCGGATTCGAAGGCGAAATCACGATCAAAAATTTCATCTTTTCTCCATGTGAGTATATCAGATATACACAGTATACTTAGTAGTCCCGCACGTGTCAAGCTTTTTTTTGAAAAAAGGGGATATGTAATTTTTGTATGGGGTAATTGAAAAAAATTGCCTGTTCATTTTCGCGTTTTTCACTAGCTGGTCGTAGAGATAGGAACAGCGTCGAGGAAATGAGGCTTTAGAACGAGACGAAATATTGGTATTATGGATATTGCCTGCTCAATCGAATATGTTCTTTTTGATAAGCAGATACCCGGCTGTAAACAAGGAGAAGAAAAGGCTGGGGCCGACGATGTTGATGCGCGAGGTCCCCGTGATACCGAGGACGAGAAGAGAATCAAAGAGCCACATGCCCATCCCGACCAGTGAGATCCCCAGGCCCCATTTTCGAAGTTTCAGGAGGCCCACTGCCCCTGCATACAGAAAGAGAGACATGAGGATATCCGGTGTGGCGAAGGCGTTGTAAAAACTTGTGCCGACAGGCATGGTCTCAGAGAAGGGCTGGCCGATAAGCTTGGCGAACCAGAATAAGTCTGTGGCCAGAGCAGTAAACAGCATGATCACCGAAATCACGATCAAACCCAAAGGTACTCTTCGTTCGGACGGCATCTCGCTCTCCCGCTCATTTTATCGCAGTCGGAGAGATGTTGTACAATGCTTTCGGTATATCTTGACGTTTTATGATGGTAAAATAAAGTTTAGGGCGAATCGAGGTGAAAATATGAAAATAATGAACGCTTCTTTGATTTTTCTGATTATGGTATTGATTATGCCTCTGGCCGGCTTCAGCGATTGGTTTTTGGATGTCGAAGGCGGTTGGGTGTGGTGCGGTTACAATGATGTCCGTATTCCTGCGGGCAGCGGCACGGACTTTTCACTTTGTGACGATCTTTCCTTGGATTCAAAGGCCGCCTTCAGGATGCGCCTCGGTTATCGATTCCACCCCAAACATTCGGTTTCGGTTCTTTATGCTCCCTTAAGCTTAAATGCTGATGGGAGTGTCGATAAGGATATTTTTTTCAACGGCGAGACCTTTCGCGCCGGCACTCAGCTGGATGCTCTGTATCGGTTCAACTCATACCGGTTGACTTACCGGTTTGATTTCGTCAATTCCCGAAAATGGCGAGTCGGTCTGGGAATCACAGCCAAAATTCGCGATGCCGAGATAAAAGTCGAGGATGGAGAAAAAAGCTCTTCCAAGAAGGATGTGGGATTGGTCCCGCTGCTGAATTTCAGAGTAGAATGGCTGTTCTCAAGGAAGCTAAGCCTATTGCTCGAGGGGGATGCGCTGGCTTCGCCGGGCGGTCAGGGAAGAGCCGAGGATGTTCTGTTTGCCTTCCGCTTCCATCCGACTGAGGCCATCTCTCTGAGGTTCGGCTATCGCATTCTTGAGGGGGGAGCAAATGTTGAGTCGGTGTACAACTTTGCTCTTCTGCATTATCTTGTAGCCGGAGCGAGAATTTCCTTTTAAGCCGTTATGAGCAATACCGCATGGAATATTTTACCTAGTGCTTATATAATAATGAGTCTGGATTATTCATGAAAAAAGGCGGCAATAAGATTAGATTCTTGAGATTGAAAGTGTCGCCTTTTTTATGAACGATCCGCATTCGATATGGCAGCGGATTCAAGATGAATGAGGATGTGTCGTGAAGATTCGTTATCTTGACGGTAACAGACTCTATTATGCCTTCATCATCGGGGGGAATGCTGTTATCGAGGACAAGAATTACTTAAACAAGATCAATGTTTTTCCTGTTCCCGATGCGGATACGGGGACGAATCTGGCTTCGACAATGCGCTCCATCACCGAGGGAGCTGTGCCCGACCATTCGGTAAGCTCGACACTCCACTCTATCGCAGAAGCTGCATTGTTGGGAGCGAGAGGCAATTCCGGGTTGATTTTCGCTCAATTCCTCCAAGGTTTGAGCGAAGAAGTCAAGAGCGTCACCAAGCTCTCCACCGGTCGCTTTGGTGAATCCGTCAAAAGAGCCGTGAGCAAGACATATGGTGCCATCGTTTCACCGGTGGAGGGAACGATGCTCACTGTTATGGCCGATTGGGCGGATGCCGTTCAGCGGCACAGCATGAGCAAGAACGACTTTCTGGAGCTTCTCGCTTATTCACTTCAAGTCGCAAAAAAATCTTTAGCGGACACACCCCGAAAACTTGCCGTTTTAGCGAAAGCGGGCGTGGTCGATGCCGGTGGCAAGGGCTTTGTCGATTTTCTGGAGGGCATCACTCATTTCATCAGATTAGGTAAACTTCGGAGCCTACCCCTCCCTGAACTGACTCCAAAGGATACCGAAGTTCATGTCCGTTCAGAGCGAAATTCGATTTCCCATAGGTATTGTTCCGAAGCTTTGCTGGTCGGAAAAACCATTGATGTCGATAGAATAAAGCAAGAGCTTCAATCCTCTGGCGATTCGGCCATTGTTGCCGGCTCCGAGGAGAAGGCACGCATCCATATTCATACGGATATGCCCGCAGAACTGTTCTACAGGCTAAAGGAATACGGATCGATCGTGCAGATCAAGGCTGACGATATGCTGAGGCAGTACGAGGCCAGCCATGAACGGATCTCGAAAATCGCCTTGGTCACTGACTCCTCATGCGACCTGCCTCAGAAATTTATCGATGACTTTCAGATTCACGTCATTCCCTTCTATCTCTCTTTCGGAGACACTCTTTTCTTGGATAAAGTAACGATTCATCCCGATCAATTTTATACGATGCTGAAGACACATCCTGAGCACCCTCAAAGCTCGCAGCCCTCGCATAAGCATGTTCAGAGCCTTTTCTCATTTTTGAGCACGCACTATGAATCCGTAATCGTGGTCCATATTTCAGATAAATTGAGTGGGGCTTGCCGGCTGAGTCGGGAGGCTTCGGCCGTCTTTAAAGACAAGCCTATCAATGTCATTGACTCCCGTCATATCAGCGGCTCTTTAGGCCTTATTGTCTATCGTATCGCCGATGCCATCCGGGATGGACAAACACACACGGAAATAGTAGCGCACACAGAGGAGTGGATCGACAAAACAAGAATTTTCGTAGACATACAAACACTGGAGTATATGGTACGGGGAGGTCGTGTAAGTCCTTTGAAGGGATGGCTGGCCAAGATATTGAATCTCAAACCGATCGTGTCTTTAAATACAGAGGGTAAGGCCGTCGCCACCGGCAAATCTTTCAGCCGAAGACAGAACATGAATAAAATCGTTCGTATGATCGGACATCTGCGTTCACAGGGAAAAATCTGGAATTATTCCATCGTCCATGCCCAGAACAACGAACGAGCGCTGTCTTATGCAGAAAGATTGAAGATCGAGCTCGGCAGGGATCCACTGTACATCATGGATATATCTCCCGTAGTGGGCGTGCACAACGGCATCGGAGCCCTTGGGATTGCTTTGATGTTTGAATAGATGAGTCCATCAGTTGTGATTTCTTTTTTAGGAAAGAAGTCATCGCTCATGGTTTTCCAAATCTGAAGAACAGACGATGCAGATTACTTTTTCACAAAACTTGAGTTATTGTTTCGGCGTCAAGAGGACTTTGACTCTGGCCGAAAAACTGCTCAAAGAGAACCCTGATAAATCCTACTACATGCTGGGGGAAATCGTCCACAACGAACATGTTATAAACGATTTAAAATCCAAAGGATTGCGCATCATATACGATCCGGATCAGATTGAAAGTCACGGGACTGTGATTATCCAGAGCCATGGGGCTTCCAGAGCAACCTTCAGAAAACTGAGGGACCGAAATATCGATTTCATCGATGCCACATGCCCTATGGTGGGGGTGATCCACAATAAAATCAGGAAACTCGAAGAGGACGGATACTTTCCTGTTATCATCGGGAAAAAAGGGCATGACGAAGCGATAGGAATTGCCGGGCAAGTCAGTAAATCCCTGGTCATCCGCCGGGTGGAAGAAGTGAGCCCGGCGCGATTTAAGGGTAGAGATAAAGTGGGAATCGTCGTTCAATCCACGTTCATTCGCGCAGAAGCCTTAGCCATAATGGAAAAGATCAAAACCGTAGTGCCCGAAGTCAAGTTCATCGATACAATCTGCCGACCGACAACGGAAAGACAAACAGAAATCGAGAGCATAGCCGGCACATATGATTGCATCCTGATCGTCGGCTCAAAAACCAGTGCCAACACACAGCATCTCTTTACGCTGGCCAGTGGTACAAAAAGCCGAGTTTATCTCATCGATGAACCCGAATCCGTGCAGGATCTTCCCATTGGTAGTGATGAGTCGGTATTCATTGCTTCGGGCGCATCGACTCCCATGAGTTTGATCGAGCAGGTGGTTTCATTATTGACAAAGCAGGAATGACTTTTTGAAAGAGGGGATGTCCTTCTAGCTTAAAAGCAGTCTCCGCAGGCGCAGGTGCCTGCGGGACGGAGGCCGCCTTTTTTATAGCCGGGTGCGGATGGCAGCAGCTCCTTCAGGGATAGCCATATCCCATATGGTGGACGGCGGTGAAGATAGAAAAAAATCTCTTTATCGTGTATAAAAAAGAGTCAAGCCATCCAAAGTCAGGATTCTGAATGCTGTCCTTGCGAGCCTGACGGCGGTTAGCTCGTGATGCCATGGAATTTTTTAAAGACCAAAGAGAAAAGATCATAGCCTTCTTGGATTCCTATCTGGAGGAAAAGGGGCAAGAATTTTCCCGGGTGAATTCCTGGGGAAGAGATGCCGTGAATCGACTCGGACCGTTCATAAAGTCCGGAAAGATGCTGCGCGGCGGCCTCGTTTGCCTTGGCTATATGATGTCTTCCGGAAAAATGGAATCCGTCGTGATTCCCGCCGCCGGAGCAGTGGAATTCCTGCAAACAGCTTTGCTCATCCATGATGACATTATCGACCGGGACACTTATCGTAGAGGCCACCCCTCGCTTTTTTATCAGTACACGCAACGAGGAAAAAAAGAAGGGATCAGCGATCCTACTCATTTCGGTGAATGCATGGCCTTGTGTTTGGGGGATATAGGCTTCTTTCTGGCATTTGAGATTTTCTCTAAGCTCGAAGACGACAAAGCCGCAAAAGAGCGGGTTGTTTGTCTTTGGTCCAAAGAACTCTGTTTTGTCGGGCTGGCTCAGATGCAGGACTTGTATTTCGGAGAGACGGAGAAAAACATTGCAGCTGAGGACATAGTGCAGCTTTATCACTATAAAACCGCCCGCTACTCCTTCTCGCTGCCTCTGAAAACCGGTGCTATCCTGGGTGGGGGGAAGCCCGGCTTGTTGGCCGGCCTCGAGAGTTGCGGCCATGATTTCGGGCTTCTTTTTCAGCTCAAGGATGACGAACTCGGCCTTTACGGTTCAGAGGAAGAACTGGGAAAACCTGTCGGATCCGATTTGAGAGAGCATAAAAAAACTCTGCATTACCATTATCTGTTTCAAAAGGCCGTTGCACAAGACAGGCAAAAATTCGAAGAAATCTGCGGAAGCAGCGAATTGTCGCTGGAAATGGTCAAAGAAGTTCGGGGCATGATGGCCAAGTACGGAATTGATGAGATCATCCACGATAGGATGCGTGGTTTAGAGGCAAAAATTCTGAAGGAAATCGATGCCCTGGAAATTGACCAAAAGTCTCGCCTTATCCTTTGCGATCTCTTGGAGTACTCTCAAAACCGCATAAAATAGAATTTCAAAAAAGGAGGGCTTATGTTGATCAAAATGGGTTCCGGAATAAAGCCTTCCGAGATTACGCCGAAAAATCTTTATCTCAGCCGTCGTCAGTTTATTGCCGCTACGGCAGCCTTG
>JAFGNQ010000180.1 GCA_016926925.1 Candidatus Aminicenantota bacterium | reverse complement strand
CGAATCCCGCTTCCCTGAAGCGATTGAATGCCTGGAATCCGGACTCGAGGACTCCCTCCAGTTTTACGAGTTTCCCCTCATTGATAAACGCAGGATCTCGTCCACGAACGTGGTTGAGAGGATCATAAGGGAGATCCGTCGACGCAGCCGGGTCATTGGTGTCTTCCCGAGCCGGGAATCCTATGTCCGGCTCATCACCTGTTATCTCATCGAATATTCGGAGGACTGGATCAAGGATCGCAGTTACATCAAACAGGAAAAAATCGCCTCCATGCTGGATGAGCACGCTCATTTAATAGAGGCACAGGCAGCTTGTTGATGAGTTTACGATGGCAAAATTGCGAACTTAATTTGACACGATCCCTAAATTTGTCAAGGATATAGAATAATCCATAAAAATATCAAAAAGCTTTGAAATTCCAACCGCCCGCTTATCGACAGTCTACTGGGGAAATCCCTTATTTTTTCCGCTTTTTTGTCTTTTTGTGCCTTTTACACACGGTAGAAGTCACAGGTTCAAATCCTGTATCGCCCACCACCATCCAAACCTCCCCCACCCACCACCCTTAAGAGCCGGATGTCCCGGAAAGGATCCAATGTGTGCTTGAAAACAAATTGGTTCTTGTCAATCGAGGATGCCCGAGAGAAAATAGAGCCGCGGCAGGAGTATCAGTGAGGTTAAAAAAGACTTTATGCGGCTTATTGCTGACTATAACTTTAACTGGCGAACTCGGTTTAGCCGAAGCGGTGGGAACGGCCAGCCGTTCACCTAGAATTGTGAATATAATAAACTTCATCCGGCAGTGTGAACCCCGGATTGAATGGATAACCGAGGATGTTCTATACGAGACGGTCGTCGAGCAGATAAAAATCATGAAGGAGCATCAACTGAAAGGAACTTTTCTCCTTCAGTATGATGCACTCATGGATATCAGGTATCAGAAATTGCTGAAAGAGCTGCCACCGGAAGTGTTTGAGATCGGCGCCTGGTGGGAGATCCCCCAGCCCCTCGTGGAAAACAGCGGATATACATGGCGCGGACGTTATCCCTGGGACTGGCACGCTGATGTGGGTTTCGCGACCGGCTACATACCGGAAGAGCGGGAGAAACTGGTTGACACCTATATGGCGGACTTTAAAAAGATTTTCGGATATTATCCGAAGTCGGTAGGATCATGGTTCATTGACGCGCACACGCTGCAGTATCTCCATGACCGATATGGCATAACGGCCTCATGCAACTGCAAGGATCAGATCGGGACTGACGGATACACTCTGTGGGGCGGGTACTGGAATCAGGCATACTATCCCAGCAAAAAGAACGCCTATATGCCCGCCCAAAATGCTGAAAACCAGATCCCGGTGCCCATATTCAGGATGCTGGGCAGCGATCCGATCCATCAGTACGATAACGGCTTGGGAGGGAACGTTCAGCGGGTGCAATCCCTGGAACCCGTATATAGAGAGGGCGGAGGAAACGCAAAGTGGTGCGAATGGTACTACAATGCCTTCATTGAAGGGGCAGCCATGGCCTATGGGTATGCGCAGACCGGCCAGGAGAATTCATTTGCATGGAAAAGAATGAAGGAAGGCTTCAATATTCAGATGCCGATGATCGCAAATCTGAGAGATGAAGGTAAAATAAGAATAGAAACACTGGCCGAATCGGGGAAATGGTTCAAAGCGAAATACAAGGTTACTCCTCCCACTTCCGTGACAGTGCTCAAAGACCATTCAGAAAAGGATCTCAAGACCGTCTGGTTCAACAGCCGTTTCTTCAGGGCCAACCTGCTCTGGGAGAAAGGGACACTGCGGTTCAGGGATATTCATGTTTTTGATGAAAGAATGGCCTCGGATTACCTGAACCAAAGAAGCATATCGAGCAAATGTGATTATTATACGCTTCCCGTGGTTGACGGATTTGTATGGAGCTCCAAGGAACTGGTGGCCGGATTGAGACTGAAGGTTTTAAAAAATGGCAAAACAGGCGTCATGCAGGGAGGGGATCCTGTCGTCGAGGACAGCATTGAGAGGCGGCTGACCATAAAATGGCCGGTTACCAATCCTGACGGTGAATTGACGCTTGTATTTGATGAGAGAAGCATCGCTGTCGCTTTGGAAAACAAGTCTAAGGAAAAGTGGTTTCTAGAACTTATCTATGATGGCAACAAGGAAATTCCCATAAAAAGAATAGTGCGGAATGAACTGAAATATAGTTTCAGGGGATTTGACTATTCGGTGTCTTTGGAGTCAGGATCATTTGAAAAGGGCGCCGGCTCGAGCATGAGAATAATACCGGACAGGAACAGCATCGTTCTACGGTTCGCAAAATAAATGAATTACTCATTTGTTCAGAAATAAAAGAGAAGGGCTGGCGAAGCTCATGGTGAAAAAAGTATTTAGGAAGTTATTCATCCCGATCATTTTCTTTTTGATCCCAGCACCAAGGTTTCTGACATGTTCACCTGCTGAGGAATGCATCGACGAACTCTCTGAGACATTCATCAATCCCCCGAAATCATATCGCCCCGGAGCGTTCTGGTGCTGGCTTAACGGGAATATAAGCAGGGAGGCGATTTCCCGCGATCTCAGAGAGATGAGCGAAAAGGGTATGGGCAGGGCGGAAATATGGGATGTCGCCGCCGTAAGAAATCCGGATAATATGATCCCCGCGGGTCCGGCTTTCTTGAGCGACAGCTCTGTCGCAATGATCAAATTCGCGTTTGCTGAAGGCAAAAAATATGGATTGAAAATTGGAATGATCGGGTCAAGCGGGTGGAATGCCGGTGGAGCATGGGTCGAACCCGACTGGGCATCCAAGCAGTTATTCTATTCCGAAGCGAGAGTGCGGGGTCCATTGAAAAGTAGGATTGGACTGCCCTTTCCAGAAGTCCCCGGGCGATGCCCAAAAGACATCAATGGTGTGCCATTGTATTACAAAGAGGTAGCGGTTCTGGCCTTCCCCTATAGTTCAAATAAAAAACTTGGCAACACCGATCAGATTATTGATCTGACCGGCAAATCAGTCGGCGGAAGCGTCCCGGTTGATCTGCCGGCTGGAGACTGGATCGTCATGCGTTTCATCTGCTCGAACAACGGGCAGAGACTCGTGGTGCCTTCTCCCAAATCGAATGGACTTTTCATAGACTTTTTCGATCCAAATTCAACCATAAGACATCTCCGGCATATACTCGAAAGACTCGGAATTAAACCCGAATCAAATCAGGCAGGCGGACTGGCATATATTGAGTTTGACAGTATGGAATTGGCCGAAGGAATACCTTGGACGGATTCCATGCCTGGAATTTTTAAAGACTGGAGAGGATATGACCTGATCAGATACTTGCCGGTATTGGCCGGATGGACAATCGATGGTGAATCCTCAAGGTTCCTGTATGATTGGAAGAAAACAATCAGTGATCAGTTCATATTCAGCCATTATACGACCGGCAGGAAATTCCTGAAAGAATACAATATAGGCCTTGTAGCCGAAGCCGGAGGCCCTGGACCTCCCACTTGGAATACATGCCCTGTCGATGCCTTGAAAGCACTTGGTAATGTGACGGTTCCCCGCGGCGAGTTCTGGGTGCAGCACCGGAACATCTTCCTTGTGAAAGAGATTGCCAGTGCATCTCATATTTACGGAAAAAACATAGTTGACGCCGAATCGTTTACGACCTGGCGGCGATGGAAGGACAGCCCTTATGATCTGAAGAAGCTGGCCGACCGGGCCTTCTGCGAGGGACTGAACTTAGTGACATTTCATACATTCGCAAGCACGGGACCTGAAGATGGATTGCCGGGAAGAACTTACCATGCCGGTTCGGACATCAATCATGCCAACACCTGGTGGAACAAGTCACGGCCGTTCATGGACTATCTTGCTCGATGCAGCATGCTGCTTCAACAGGGTTTGTTCGTGGCTGATGCCTGTTATTACTATGG
>JAFGNQ010000025.1 GCA_016926925.1 Candidatus Aminicenantota bacterium | reverse complement strand
GCTCATCAACAACAACTGGGACAGCCTCCTCCAGAGCGACCGGACCTACATGTTCAAGCTGCAGGGGACTTATTTCCTGCCTTACGGATTCAGCGCAAGCGCGAACTTCATCGCCCAGACCGGAAAGCCGATTGCCAGGTTAATTACCGTCAGGGGAATGAACCAGGGTTCTTTCCCGGTGATGGGCGAGCCCAGAGGAACCCAATTCAGGCTCGACCCCTATTACGTACTCGACTTCAGGCTGGACAAAAAGTTTAATCTCCCTGGAGGCGGAGCGGTTAGTATATCGGCCGACTTCTTCAATATGCTGAATACCGACGCGTTGACCGGGACTGTCGACATCGGGACATCCGCCCTATTCATGAAGCCTGATACCATTACGCCTCCGCGGCGGATCCAGCTCAGCCTGCGACTAATTTTTTAGGGCGCGAAGGTTCCGTCAAGTCCTCGAACTGGCCTTTCTCATCACGGGGAAGAACCACAAAAACTCGTATCGCTTTCAAGAGCCCGGTAAAACGGCAGTTCAGAGCGAGCCGGAAAGGGCTTTATACACAGCTTTGGAGATCTGGATGTCCTGGACTGCAACGCCTGTAAGATCGGCCACCGTGATTTGCTCTTCAGATGTCCTCTGAAGGTCCGGATTGACAATCACATGCCCCAATTCACGGATACGGTCTTTCTCCAGCGTGCCGGCTTTCAGAGCATGGTGAATTTCCCCTCGTAACAGGCACTGACTGATGCTGTCAGCCACAACGATGTCGGCTTTGCGCATGATCTCGGGGTCCAGCTCGACCTTCTTGGGCGTATCGGATCCCATGGCCGTAATATGAGTTCCCTGCCGAATATCTCCGGCTGAAATCAGCGGTGTTTTGGATGGCGTGGCCGTCACGATCAAGTTGCAGTTTTCAGCGATTTCCGCTGTATCCAAAGTTGTCTGAATCCGGAAGCCAAGCGCCTCCATATCTTGCCTGTAGCTTTCCACCTCTTCCTGATTCATTCCCCAGACCATGACATTTCTACATTCCACAACAGACTTTAAATACTCGAGCTGAATCCGCCCCTGTGTTCCTGCTCCTACAATTCCAATGCTGGAAATATTCTTGGGAGCCAGGTATTTTGCAGCCACCGCTCCCGCGGCAGCCGTCCTGACATTCGTGAGAAAACATTCATCGAGCAAGGCACAGGTGAGTTTGCCGGTCCCCTTTTTGAATAGAAGCATGAGGCCGTCACTGGTATAACGGCTGGAATCCGGTCCTGCAAAAAATCCGGAAGCAATCTTGATGACGAAGTAATCATCGTCGACGAGATAGCCGTATTTTATATGTGTTTCACCGGGAGGCTTATCGAAAATGAGCTCCCCCACCGGAGGGATGACGGCTTTGCCCTGCGAATAGGCTACGAATCCATCTTCGATGTCTTGAATCGGTTGCAGGTCTTTCAAGACTTTCTTGATTTGTGTGAGATTGTAAACATTGTCCATTCTTGAACGCCTCCTCAATGGCTTTTAGTGAACTTACACGAATTGAATATAAGCTCTTTTTAAGACCTGTTCATTATAGAGTCTAGATTGTATCTTTACAATATGAATTTCCTGTAGCATTATTCGCTGGTCGATTTGATTCGGCCCTCTTCCATAATTGACTTCCTGCCTGACCTCTGATATAAAAAGCACCATTGAAGAGAATGCAACCTAGAATGGTATTCCAATCCGGCTCATTCCCCATGCTAGCCCTTCAAAAAAGGAGGGTCGAGGTGCCAAATGACTGACCAAACAGAACAGAAACCAGCTCAGCTTCAGCGCAAAATGAATCTCTTGGATTCGACGTTTCTGGTCATCGGAGCCATTGTCGGCTCTGGGATATTCATGACGACCGGATTTATTGCAGACTACCTCCCCTCGCCTCTTTTGATTCTGGTCGTGTGGCTTCTGGGAGGATTTTTCGCCATATGTGGAGCTCTGTCCTTCGCCGAGTTGGGGGCCATGTATCCTCAAGCTGGGGGGCAGTATCTCTATCTGCGGGAATCCTACGGACCCTGGGCAGGCTTCCTCTACGGCTGGGGATTCTTCTGGGTCATCGAATGCGGCGGCATCGCTGCCTTAGCCGTGGGGTTTGCGGAGTATTTCGGATACTTTGTTCCTGGTATTTCGACTAAGACTTTTCTCCTTCAATGGAATCTGGACGGATTCGATTATTCTCTATCCGCAGGGCAGTTGGTCGCTGCCGCATCTATCCTTATCCTGACGGTTGTCAACTATCTCGGAATAAAGAGCGGGATTGTAGTTCAGAATATTTTCACTTTCCTGAGGCTCGCAGCCGTAGGTGTGCTGATCGTTCTCGGCCTTACGATTGGTTCGAAAGCCGGCGTGACTTCCCTGGGAGGGTTGTTTACTGGGGATTTGACCTTCAGCATCAAGCTCTTCGGGTTGGCATTCATCGCGGTCCTCTGGACCTATGACGGATGGTACGGCCTCAACTGTGCTGCCGGAGAAATAAAAAACCCCAGCCGGAATATTCCATTGGGCTTGATATTGGGCGCGCTGACTGTTACCCTCATTTATTTTTTGATGAATATCGTCTATGTCATGGCCCTTCCCGTTGAAGCCATGAAAGGCGTAGCACGTATCGGGGAAGTGGCTTCGACCCAACTCTTCGGTTCGACCGCGACTTTTTTCATCTCCGGCACGATCATGATTTCCATCTTCGGCTGTCTCAGTGCCTCCATCCTCTATGGACCGCGTGTGTACTATGCCATGGCCCAGGACCGCTGTTTTTTCCAGAGCATGAAATTCGTCCATCCCCGCTTTCGAGTCCCGACAAAAGCCATCGTCTGGCAGGGTATCTGGTCGGGCCTCCTCTGCCTCTCAGGGACTTACCAGGACCTGTTCGAATATGTCGTCTTTGCCTTGGTCATATTCTGGGGAGCTACCGGGTTGGCCGTCCTCGTTCTGCGATATAAACAACCCAACACTCCACGGCCGTACAGGACCTGGGGTTATCCTGTATTGCCCGTGATCTTCGTTCTGATCAATCTGGGAGTCTTTATAAACACTGTCTGGGCTCAGCCTACCCAATCTCTGATCGGATTGGCCATACTTTGCGCCGGCGTTCCGGCTTTTCTCTACTGGAAATCAAAGGACAAACAACCGCAGCTTTAACCAAAATGTTCAGGGATTTTTTTTATCCGGCACACAGTTCCTTTTAACAAACCTCAGGTCATGGATATCTTCGGCACTCATCACAAAGCTTATGTCGTTTTCATTTTTGCGGTGACTGAATTCCATTTTTCGGGCTCCCAAGCTATAGGCATCGTCATTAACGTACGTAGAGAGAAATGCATGGGAGGAAATCGGGCTCAGGGCGCTTTCATGCCTGCCAAGCTTCAAAATCAGTCCTTTTTCCCCCATACGGATGACGGCCGTTGCATCGAGTTCAGATGAGTAATAGTTTCCTACGAACGCCTTCAATTCCTTATCCGGAAGGTCGAGGAATTTGGGCGCTGCTTCCAAGGGAGCTTTTTCCCTCGCAAGCGGAGGCTCCGTAAACTGCTTTTCTAAAAAAATGTCTGCAATTTCATTGGCTATTTTCCCGGGATTAAAAGTGCCGCAATTGGCCATGATCACGACAGAAAACCTCTGGTATGGAAAACGAAGATAATGGGCCTTGTACCCGACGAAAGACCCTCCATGACTGACTGTTTTCAAACCTCTGTACCGGTCGATAAACAATCCGAACGCATAGTTGTTCTCCCTGCCGTCATTGAGCTTCCGGGGAGTCTGAACCTGATCGATCAAGTCTTGTGAGCTGCGTCCCAATTTGTTGTCATAAAAATTCTGATCCCATTTGAAAAAATCTTCGATGGTCGTGAAGATGCCGCCGTCGCCGATCATGTCGAGCTGGGTTGTGTGAATTTTAAAGCCGCCTTCTTCCCTGGGCAAATATCCGGTTGCCCGGTTCTTTACGATCATCTTCGGATCGTCATGGAAATGGGTGTTCTCCATACCCAGCACACCGAAAATATTAGCACTGGCAAAACCTGATGTCTTCATTCCGCCGGCGCGACCGACAATCTGCGCCAGCAGAAAATAACCCGAATTCGAATAGGAAAATTCATCGCCCGTCGTGAAATTGAGAGATTGCTGACGCGAGAGCAAATCCAGCACTTCAGGAGATGTATAAAAAAAGCCGGCCGAACGCCCGACGAGTCCTTGAAGAATCAGATAATCCCGCAAACCGCTCGTGTGGTGCAGCATATGCCTGATGGTCACCGCGGGCTCGAATGCGGGCATTTCAGGGAAATATTTTCGGATATCATCATCGAGCGAAATCTTCCCTTGTTCAGCGAGCAGGGCAATACACATGGCCGTAAACTGCTTGGAAACGGAGCCCACTCTGAAGACGGTCTGAGGTGTAATGGGGGTGTTGTAATCGAGGTCGGCCATTCCATAGCCCCGGGCGTAAATGATCCGGCCGTCCTGGAAAATACCCATAGCCGCACCCGGAGAACCAATCCGATCCCAATCTTCAAAAAGAGCATCGACCCTATCCGTCAGCTCGGTATGCGTATAGGCTTGATCGGCGTGCAGACAGACATTGAAAAACAGAAAAAGTAAAATACTCCAGCCTGCTGCTATGAGCGGTCCGGTCTTTTTTTGAGACACTGTTATCCCTCCTCTGAGTCGAGTTGTCTTATCCTTCCAAAAATTTAAGATGAGTATGACATAGAATATGAGATATCTGGGATAAAAATCAACTTATAGTGCAGATGCGAGTCAAGCGGAGGAATGATTCTGGCCGGTTCCAGATACCCCTTCGGCCAGTAATCTCAATCCGCGGTGCCGCCTCCGTCTATCACAAGAGTGGCACCTGTCATGAACGAGGAATCATCCGACGCCAAAAAAAGAGCGGCTTTTGCGATTTCGTCGGCTGTGCCTATCCGGCCCATAGGCCTTTGTTCTTCAGCCTTTTTGAGATATTCCTCCCAGGTCATACCACGCATTCTGGCATCCTCATCAAGCATCGGAGTAACGACATCTCCGGGACAAAGGCAGTTCACACGGATTCCTTGCCTGGCATGGTCGATAGCCATGGCCTTGGTCATCAGAACCACTCCCCCCTTGGAGGCACAATAAGCCACGGCTTCATTGCCGCCTACGATCCCCCATCCGGAACCGTTGTTGATGATCACCCCGCTTGCCTGCTCGATCATGTAGGGAAGCGCGAATTTGGACATCAAAAACGTGCCTGTAAGGTTGATATCGATCGTGAGGTTCCATTCCTTATCCGTACAACCTATAGCATTATTCGGAAAGTACACGCCGGCATTGTTGAAGAGAATATCTAAGCGGCCGAAAGCAGCGAGCGTTTGTTCGACAGCAGTCTTACATTCTGCAGGAAAACGAACATCGGCACAGACATAGATGGCCTTCCCCCCTCCTCTTTCAATCTCCCGCACCGTTTCTTTGCATCTCAATTCATTGCGACCCGTTATACAGACACTGGCGCCTTCTTCAGCAAAAAGAACGGCTGTAGCCTTCCCTATGCCGGAATTACCTCCGGTTATCAAAGCGACTTTGTCGACAAGCTTCATTGCTATCTCCTAAAATTCTTTAGTATTTCTCTATCATCCATGCTATCCGGCATTCATACGGGAGCAGTCAGAATGTGTATTCATAGTATTCGGATTCACAAGGGTTTCCTCTAGCCAGATACATTTTTTGGGTTGTGAGGTTGATGATCACAGAAAAGGTTGTTTTGACGTACTGTCCATGGCGACAGATCGACCTGGGCATGCTGACATGATCGCTCAAAAATGTCTTCAGCAGTTCGAATGAAATCTTCCCTTTGTTGTTTTTCATGAGACGAAAAGCACGGTTGTAGCGGACCATGGAGGAAGTCAGTTCTTGTCGATCGAGCTCGTACTTCAGCATTCGAGGAGCGACATAGTGATTTGTGTGCACCAGAAAACCTTCGGTTGCGTAGAGCGCTTCGTAATCCGTAGCCGATCCTTCAATGCTGTATATTTCACCATTGGGATCGGCTAAAACCATGTTGTAATTCGAGGCGCGGGGCTGGAATATCGAGGCGTCTATGGCTTCGGCGATTGTATTGGCGGAAAGAATTTTGCGGCAGAGCAGAAGCCGCGGCACCCCGAGCTTCATGTCGTTCATGCTCAACTCGTTTCCGGTAAGACTGATTCCCGAAGAGTTGAAGCCGATACTGATGCCCAGGCCTCCATACCCGACAGCCAGTATCTCCGGCTCTCCATCAACCTGATAATGGACGGCAACCGTGTATTTTTCCAAGCCCGGCGATGTATCGTTGTTGTGGGCGGCGTAGACAGACCCATCAAACGTAACGTCATTTCCTGCGATCAGGTCGCTGCATCCGCCCAAGTAATTCTTGGCATAGATTTCTTCGCACATCTCCGAGAAAAGATCGAGTAAATCGATCCCAGCGGCATCCGATGCTCCCCGGATCTCTTCCACATATTCGGGAACATATTTTTTCGAATACTCCAAAAAAAGCTGGGCCTGTGCTCTGATATCTGTCCATTCCTTGTCTTTCTCGTTTTTAATGTATTCTTTGCTTTGCTGTACGAGTTCTCTGAGCTGCGTCTTCATCTGCGTGCCGATCTGGTACCCCACTTCATAGTGACTTCCTTTCACATGGATGACAGGTATTTTGTTATCTACCCCCGCAAGAAACGATGCGGACTGAAGGGATATACTCAGAAATGCAGCCGCAAACATGAAAATAAGAACTTTTTTCAGCGTCATCAGTGCCTCCTTAATTTGGATTGATATGCGAATTATCCACCTTACAGCCGAATTTTACAAAAAAAACAGCAATCGTACTAGATATATCCGGCAGGTTGATTTTTAATAAAGAGAGAAAGATACGACGCCCCACGAATATAGGGCGTTATTTTATGAACCATGTGTATGAACCATGTGCGAATATCTCGATACATCTATTGATCTTGACGATCCGGAGATTGTATCCGCAATGGATGACCTGCCGCTCTGGTCCGCTCCTTTTGCATTGACACTCCTTGAGCATATACGTCTCAGGCCGAACATCAAAGTTCTGGATATCGGATTCGGCTCAGGATTTCCACTGCTCGAACTGGCACAATCCCTGGGACCTTCATGCACCGTGTACGGATTAGATCCTTGTGCGGCAGCCCACGACAGGGTCCGGCTGAAAATCAAAGTTTTCGATATCAAGAATGTGAAACTGATCGTGGGGGATGCATCCGCCATGGATTTCGATGACAGCACATTCGACCTCATCGTTTCCAACTTGGGAGTTAACAATTTCTCAGATCCTCAAAAAATATTTGACGAATGTTTCCGAGTGGCAAAACCCGGAGCACAGATTGCCCTGACGACAAATCCGAAGGGGCATATGAAGGAATTCTATGAGATCTTCGAAAAGGTCCTCGAGGAATTGAGGCTGAATCATGTGATGGATAATTTTGTGAAGCACATCAACCACAGGATGACGGTGGAAACAATAAGAGGGTGTCTCACACGCTCGGGGTTTCGCAATATCACGACTTTTCATGACACCTTTTTGCTGCGATACTTGAACGGGAGTACGTTCTTGCGGCATCCCTTGATCAGGTACGGATTTCTGGATGATTGGAAAAAACTCGTTCCCCTGAACGATCGGCAAAAGGCATTCAGAAGATTGGAAGATAACTTGAACCAGGTTGCATCAAAAGCAGGCGAGCTGCGATTGACCGTTCCCATCGCCTGCATCGATGCGGAGAAATTAGCCGCAGCACTATTGACCTCTCAGCAATCGGAGGAGTAGAATTTGGATTCCACGATGGTTGAGAACAAAGTTTTGAAGCGGCAGTAATATACCCGACGGTATCACACTTCAAAGAGAACCCGTTTGATTGTGAATTGGATCCCGTCGAAGACAGGGAGGATTTAAGTATGATTGAAACACTCAGACCAAAACTTGAGCTTTTAACTAAGGAGATGATAAAAAAAATCATCGAAGAAGCGTATATCGTCATTGAGAGGGAGGGCGTTTTTATCGAGAACAAAGAAGCTTTGTCACTTTTTAAACAAGCAGGAATGAAGGTGGACAGTACATCACAGCGGGTACACATCACCCCTCAGCTCGTGGAGGATTCCCTCGCATCGACGCCGTCAACTATAAAAATGTATGATCGCGAAGGGAAAAAAGAATATGTGCTCGGCGGAGATGAAGTGCATTTCGATCCAGGTTCATGCGCCGTCACCATACTCGACTCAGAAACGGACGCAGAACGGAAGGCCGTTACAAAAGATTTGATACGTTTTGCCCGACTTACCGATTGCCTGGAACATCTCCACCTCCAGAGCACGGGGATTCTGAGCACCGATGTCCCTGAAGTCTTAGCAGACAGCTATCGCATGTACATCGGACTGCAATATTCGAAAAAGCCCATGGTGACCGGCACTTTTCGTGTGGAAGGATTCCAACCCATGCATCGGATGCTGGTGGCAATCAGGGGAAGCGAGAAGAACCTTGCAGAAAAGCCTTTGGCAATATTCGACGCCTGCCCCTCCCCTCCATTGAAATGGAGCAATTTGACGGCCCAAAGTCTGATCGACAGCGCACGCGCCGGAATACCGTCGGAGCTGATCTCCATGGGCATGACCGGAGCCACTTCGCCCGTCACCCTGGCAGGCACACTTGTCCAGCACGTCGTCGAGACCCTGTCCGGTATCGTCATATGCCAGCTTGCGAAAAAAGGATCTCCCGTGATTTTCGGCGGCTGCCCGGTGAGTTTTGATATGCGCAAAGGGACGACTCCCATCGGTGCCATCGAAACGCTGATGATCGACTCCGGCTATGTTCAAATCGGTAAATACCTCAACCTTCCCACCCATACGTACATGGGAATGAGCGATGCAAAAACAAATGATCCTCAGGCGGGGTTCGAAACGGGCATAGGCGTGATCATGGCTGCTTTGTCAGGAGCGAATGTCATCTCCGGCGCGGGTATCCTGGATTTCATCAAGTGCCAGAGCCTTGAAAAGCTGGTCATCGATAATCAAATCTGCGGGTCGGCCTACCGCCTGATCCAAGGAATTTCTCAGCGTGACGAGCCTATCGCCCTCGATCTCTTTAAAGATTTTACCGCCGACACCCATTTTCTTTCCATGCCACACACACGCAAATGGTTCAAGGAAGAGCAAACATATCCCAAACTGATTGACCGGGATCCTTACGACATTTGGGTTTCCCGGGGAAGAAAGTCGATTGTCGCCAGAGCCAAAGAAGAAGTCGAAGAATTGCTGCAGAAGAATCCTCCATCCCTTCCGCAAAGCGAGATCCGTAAAGAACTGAGAGAAATCATGCTCTCCGATGCCCGCAGTAACGATATTCCTTCCCTTCCGGAAATCGATATTTCCTGAGTCAAAATAGCTCTGGCGCGTGCGGGAAAAAAGAGTTAATATGACACCATCATGAAGAAATACTGCAATTCTTATGAATGAAAAACTGAGCTGGACTGTCACTCAATCACAACGCTTGAGGGAACTCAATGCTCCCCAGCACATGCACGATCATCTGTTCTCCAGTGAAAAAGAGCGCAATGAAAGCTTTCTCGAGCTCGAGCGAACCTATGTTCGTAAGAGCAGACAGCAGCTTCGGAAGTTGCGTGATGAGCGCAGGCGCCCTAAGCTCTGTGCCTTGGAGGATACCCTCGCACAGGCTCTCATCAAGATCGGTTTTGTCCAGGTTGTCACACCGATTCTGATCTCAAAATCATCCCTGGACAAAATGTCCATCCGCCCCGGGCATAAGCTGTCCAAGCAGGTTTTTTGGCTTGGCGGAAAGAAATGCTTGAGGCCGATGCTGGCTCCCAACCTCTATCATCTCTTGCAGGAGCTCGTAAAAATTTGGGAAAAACCGGTGCGAATCTTCGAAGTGGGGCCCTGTTTTCGTAAAGACAGCGGAGGCCGATATCATGTCAATGAATTCACGATGTTGAACTTGGTGGAATTGGGTTTGCCTCAGGGAAAAGGTCGAACTCGACTGGAAGAGCTCGTGTCCGTCATTATGGATGCTTCCGGAATAAAAGATTACAAATCCGTCCCCCACAAGAGCGAGGTCTACGGCACAACCATCGATTTTGTCTCGGAATTTGAGCTGGCCTCGGGTGTTGTCGGTCCCCATGCATTGGATTCCCGCTGGGGAATCAACGATCCCTGGGTGGGAGTCGGGTTCGGGCTTGAGAGACTTCTCATGGTGCGTGAACACTACCGGAATGTTCAAAGAGCGGGCCGCACCCTGATTTATCTCGACGGGGAACGCCTGAATGTTTGAGATTTTCGCTGCTCTGCAATAGGAAATAAATAAACAATATTTTGGAGGACCAAACTGAGGAGAATAATCTATGAGCAAAGACAAATTTTTCAAAGAAGCCGAACAGGCCATCCTCGATTGTGATATCGCTAAGGCCGTGGATGTGGCCAAGGAAGGTCTGGCCGAAGGTGTCGATCCCATCGAGTTCATCACTAAAGGTTTTCGTGAAGGGATCACGCAAATCGGCGAGCTCTTCAGCCAAGGCGAGATTTTCATGCCCCAACTGATTCAGGCAGCAGAAGCGATGAAGGCTGTCAACAAGATCATCACGGATGGGATTCCGGATGCGGACCGGCCAAAAAAAGGGAAGGTGGTGATCGGTACCGTGCACGGTGATATTCATGATATCGGAAAGTTTCTTGTGATTTCACTCCTCCAGGTCAATGGCTTCGAGATTTTTGACCTCGGTCATGACGTGGAATGTCAACAGTTTATCGATAAGGCAATCGAGGTCGAGGCCGATATCATCGGAACGAGCGCCCTCCTGACAACCACGATGACCGAACAGAAAAAGCTGGAAGAAGAGCTCAGAAAATCCGGCTTGAAGGACAGATTCAAGACTATGGTCGGCGGAGCCCCGATAACACAGCGATGGGCCGAGCGTATCGGAGCCGACGCTTATGGAGAGGACGCCAACGATGCCGTCGAAAAAGCCCTCCGGTTGCTGGACAAAAAATAGGAAAACCTAAAGCGGAATCACCGAAGATAACGAGCCTGTGGCCATGTCAGATCAAAACTTTTCTCGCGTAATCGAAAAACTCCTTGAGAAAACCGTTTGCGGAGTCCCTCTTGCAGAGAAAGAGATTGTGCTTCTTCTCGAACTTAATGAAGCAGAAGAAATTTCCCGGGTTTTTCAAACAGCCAGGTTTTTGAGAGACAAGAATTTCGGTCAAAAGGTTTTTCTCTACGGTTTCCTTTATTTCTCTACATTTTGCCGGAACGACTGCCGATTCTGTGCTTCAAGAATATCCAACAGCCTAGCGAGGCGTTACAGGAAAACTCAAGACGAGATCATCGAGGCGGCATGCCTTCTTGCTGAATCCGGAGTTCATCTCATCGATTTGACGATGGGAGAAGATCCTCTCTTTTACAGGGACTATGCCGGATTCGCGCCCCTGACGGAGATGATTCATATTATAAAAAAAAAGACCGGACTGCCGATCATGGTGTCTCCCGGGGTAGTTCCCAGGAATGTTCTGGCACAATTCAAAGAAGCCGGCGCTGACTGGTTTGCCTGCTATCAAGAGACACACAACCGGAGATTGTTCGACCATCTCAGGCCGCATCAGGATTACGATACACGGCTTTCCCTGAAAGCTGCGGCCAAAAGCATGGGCATGTTGATCGAAGAAGGGATCATGACAGGTGTGGGGGAAACTTCGTCGGACATTGCACATTCGACGCAAGTCATGCATGACTTGGCCGTTCATCAAGCGCGGGCTATGAGTTTTGTTCCTCAAGCAGGGACGCCCATGTCCGGCCTGCTGTCTCCACCAAGACTCAGGGAATTGCTGACTATCGCCGTGCTGCGCCTGCTCTTTCCGGGGCTGTTGATACCCGCATCCTTGGATGTTGATGGGCTCGACCATGTCCGGGAGAGATTGAATGCAGGTGCGAATGTGATCACCTCGCTGATCCCGCCTCAACTGGGTCTGTCGGGAGTATCTCAGCCTATTCTTGGGATAGACGATGGATTCCGTACCGTTCAAGGCGTGGTCTCCCTCGTTGAAGAAGCGGGCTTGGGCACAGCCTCACCTGAGGAATATCAGCAGTGGATTCTCAGTCAAAAGTACGGATCAAGCCCTGAATCCCGAATTTGCGAGGTTTTGGCGTGAAGATTGCCGTGGTTGGTGGAAAACTACAGGGGATAGAAGCCGTCTATCTAGCGCACCAAGCCGGTTGGGAAGTCCTTTTGATCGATAAAAACGCCGATGTCCCAGCTAAAGGACTTGCCGATTCATTTCTCCAAGTTGATATCACAGTGAACAGAACACACCTCTCCCGTCATTTCAAAGATGTAAACATGATCATCCCCGCTCTGGAAAACCCTGACGCCCTTAGTGCCTTGAAAATTCTGGCCGCCGGTTTTGGAATTCCGCTGGCCTTCGATTCCGAATCCCAGGTAGTGACCTCCTCAAAAAAAACATCCGACCGCCTTTTTAAGGAACTGGGTCTCTCTTCACCCAAATACTGGCCAGAATGCGGTTTTCCCGTGATCGTAAAACCATCATGTCTGAGTGGCAGCAGGGGCATCCAAAAAGTCCGGAATGCAAACGAATTGGCGGTCCTGCGTAAACGAGAAGGCTCTTTTGACGACCAATGGGTTGTTCAGGAGTTACTGGAGGGACCTTCTTACTCAATCGAAGTCCTGGGAAGCAGCGGGGATTTCCGTCCGCTTCAAGCCACCGTCATCGAAGTCGATAAAGGGTATGATTGCAAAAGGGTCGTCGCACCATCGGACCTTCCGGAATCCCTGCAAAAAAAATTGGCAGAGACGGCAGTCGTCATAGCAAAAGCCCTGAACTTGGAAGGGATCATGGATGTCGAGGTCATCCTGCATGAAAATCAATTGAAGCTGCTCGAAATAGATGCCCGGCTGCCGAGCCAAACGCCCACGGCCGTGCTGAAATCGACCGGCATCAATATGCTCGAGCTTTTGTCCGACATTTTTGCAGAAAAGAAAGCCCTCGGGATATTACCGGACGTACACGAGAAAAGCGTGATCTTCGAGCACATCCGAGTGACACCCGATTCCCTGGAGGTATGCGGTGAGCACATTATGGCCGAAGCCCGGCCTCTCAGCCGTCAAACGTACTTTTTCGGTGCCGACGAAGCCCTGACAGATTATGATGGAAAAAATCCCGAGTGGGCAGCGACTCTGATTATGATCGGCGCAAACGCCGGGGAAGTCGGCAGCAAGCGCCGTCGTGTCATAGAGACCATTCAGACGACATTCGGCCTGCCACCATGTCGTGAATCCTTTCCGGAGTGAAAATTGACGATACAGACCTCAATGACGAGAAAATACAAGGTAGAGAGATGACCCGTTTAGTGAGTTCTCAAGTCGTAGGGATAGTGGAAGGGCTCGAGGCCTACGACGGGGAGCTTCTGCGGAAGACAGGACTTTCACTCAGGCAGATCGCTGCACGCGCCGCCGGAAGTACCGAAGACGCGGTTTGCCATGCATTCCGGTCAGAGCTTGCCGCTGTGGTTCCCATCACAGCGGGCAAGGGAGTCATCAAAGGATTTGCACAATCCGTAGCCGGCATAATCAGCTACATGGGTTGTCCCTGTTTCATCACGGATCATGCTGATGCCGCGGGATTGGCCGATGGCATCGAGAGAGGATCGAACATCGTTTTTCTGGCGGATGATCACAGGTTCGTGGCCGTCAAACTTTCCGAGAGACGTGTCGTGGACAATGCCGCAGCCACAGCCTGGGCTTACGCCTGCGCCCTCGATTCTCTTGTCGGTGGATTGAAAGGCCGGGATGTTCTGCTCATCGGGGCTGGAAAAGTCGGCGAAAAAGCTCTCATGGCTCTCGATCATTTCGGAGCAAAAGTGGGTGTCTTCGATATCGATCAAAAAAGAAGCGGAGCTTTAGCTGCAAAATTCGGAGTTAAACCGGAGAAAAATCTTTCAGATGCACTGCTGCAGTATACCTACTTTTTCGACGCCTCCCCCGCTCTCGCTTTTATCTTGCCGGAGCACATCAAGCCCGGAACAGCCGTAGCGGCCTGCGGTATACCCCTGGGCCTGAGCGAAGAGGCGCGAATGTGTATCAAGGAGCGTATCATCTACGATCCTTTGCAATTGGGTACGGCCACCATGCTGGCCATGGTGGTTAGCCATAGAACCGTGAATAACACGGGGGGCAGATCGGAAGGATCGCATAGACCCTAAATCTATGCAGCCGGGTGCAACTCCCGGGCTCCCCGCCAAAAGGATGCGTATGCCTGTAATTTTATCGTCTCAGAAACGCCGTTAAACGAGAATGCCTGTAAAAAAAATCAAAGAGAAATATTTTCGCAAGCAGGTCGATTTTTTCCTTCTTATTCAGAAGATCAAACTGTGGCCTTCGCGGAGCGGCCTCCTGCACGGCCTCAAGGACATCGCTGTTCAAGGAGAATGGGCACACATAACGACTCACTGCAACAAAACATTTTCTGTGCGCCATTCCAAACGCAGCCGGGCTGCGCGTTGGTTGCGCAACAAATGGTATTTCGCACCCTGCAAAAAATGCCGGATCCCGGAGTGGAAGGTCGAAAAGTATCAAAAAACCCATTTCAGTCATCATCGAGGGACTCTGCTCAGAAAGGAGAGCGATTGAACTTCATGAATCATGTTGAAAATGTTCAAGAATGTTCTCGCTCCAGTCGGATTTTATACGCCATTTCCTCAAGCAATACACACCACAAAAAAAATGTCTATAAATTTTTCTTGGCGAAAACCTTATAAAGAAAGGAGGTGAATGAGATATGTCGAAAATTCGAACGCGAATGGGAGATGGATATCTCGTGGAACTCACGGAAAGCGAACTCAAACAGGAGTTTGAAAACGGCACTCAAGACGCGGCTAAGAGAGCAAAAGTTCCTTCCCTCACTCAGGACGAGCTGGATCACCTGTTCGATATTTACAGCTCTCCTTCCCGGCCCGTTGGCGTGGCCATGGGCAAGGAGATCATCTTCACTTACGATTCGACCTGCGGTGAAGTCCAGCGAACCCTGACCCCTATCGACCGGACACAATCACTCCAACTGTTCGAGAGGATGCTGGGAGCCGACACCATTGAATTGGGACACAATGACTACAGCTTCAAGGCCGTTAAGCCTGTCATCAGTTATGAACGAGCTGTTCTGGAGCAGGGACTTTTGATCACAACCGTTCCGGTTTTGTATGGAGCTATGCCCAATCTGGGTCTCTATTACAAACCTGAAGGGCCGGTCCCAAATCCTTCCGAGCTCATGGCTGCAGGCAAGATCAAAGAAGCGAGAGAAGCCCATGAAGAGGCTATCGAGTACGCAGTCAAAGACATGGTTTATGTAGCCGGCGAGCTCTATGAATCGGGTCTCGACGG
>JAFGNQ010000179.1 GCA_016926925.1 Candidatus Aminicenantota bacterium | reverse complement strand
GGCAAGTTGATTCGTAATCAGTAGGTCGAGGGTTCGATTCCCCCCGCTGGCTCTCTTATGCTCCCTTTCTGTTCATTGTACTCGAGCAGGTTCATAGCCTGAAAGTAAGCGCATTTCCGGATTCCTATTTTTGACAATTTCGTTCGACAGCATTTACTGTGATCATTTTATTAGTGGGGCTCATCGTATAAATGGCGTCTGCGGATCCGTGCCTGTTTATCTTTCGCCTGCACTCAAGGCCTCGACACTCGGACGTTCCACATCTCTATTCAACTCGTGCTCATACAATCCTCGACGTCCGACTTTGTCGGATTCCCTCGAAGGGTGATTCGGGAAGACTGGGGTAGGTTGGGTCGGGATCCTCCGATGTCGCTCAATCCATCCCTGAATACTTTTCTCTAATCCACACTCAACGATAAAGAATTTCCTTGTTAAACTCTGAACCAAAAGAAATTAAATCGAACGGAAGTGATTTTTTCATAACACTTCCTTTTGCGGATAGTATTGATGTACAATACATAGAAATTTCTATCTAAAGAATCCATAATACCCAGAGAAAAATGAAAGAAAAATAAGGAGTCATGAAATGATGAAACGATTTTTATGCGCTGTCAGTCTTGTCCTGATTCTATCGATAGTCGGGACTCCAGCGGTTGCACAAAACAGCGACTTCGATCTTGAAAAGACAAAAACTGTCCTGACAGAAATAATATTGAAGGCGATTAAAGAACGCGGCGTCCCATCGATATCCATCGCTCTTGTCAAGGGGGATGCAATCGTATGGAAGGCGGCTTTCGGCTATACCAATGTCCGGACAAAGACACCGGCAACGCCGGAAACGATTTACTGCACCGGTTCCACATTCAAGGCCGCAACAGCCACCGCCCTGATGCAGCTCGTTGAACAGAAAAAATTCAAACTGCAGGATCCAGTGAACAGATATCTCGATGAAATCCAGGTCCAGGACCGGCTTCAAAGCGAAAAGCCCGTCACATTCCAGCACATGCTCTCTCATTGGTCCGGCTTGATCCCTGGAGCCAACACCAAGCCCATCTGGGGCCGCAAACTGCCGAAAACGCTCGAAGAACTGACCGCCGATCTCTACTCGATAAGAGCGCCCGAAGAAAAATGGGAATACAACAACTATGCTTATGGAATGGCCGGCCTACTGATCGAAAAGATCTCCGGTAAAGAGTATGAGGAATACATGGTGGAAAACGTGCTGAAGCCTTTGGGCGTAAAAACGCCTCATCCCGTATATCCATCTGCGGAAATGGTCGAGCTCATGGCCCTTCCGTACATGCCGGGCGGTGCCGATGGTAAACCGAAGCCCACGGAACAGGTGCATTTCGATGTCTATCCTGCCGGGGATATTTACCTGACAGCGGAAGACATGGCTCGTTTTCTCGGCGCCCATATCAATGGAGGTGTCTTTAACGGAAACCGCATTCTTTCCGAAGAATCGGTCAAAGAAATGCACACGCCTCAATTCGGGGGCACATACGGATTCGGATTTGCTATCGAGAAGGGGAATAACGGCCATACTCTCATTGTGCATGGCGGTGGAATTCCAGGCCAGAGCTCAATGATGATGGGCGATGTCGACGCCCGTGTCGGCGTTTACTTCATGTCCAACTCCGGAGCACCGATGAGCATTGCCCAGGCGGCCATACAACTGCTGCGCGGCGAGGAATACATTCCAATGGAGGAACGGGAATTTCTTTCGGTCGATCAAAAAATACTGGACACCTACACCGGCAAATATAAGTTGATGGGCGAGCTTGTCCTGAATATCACCAGCGAGGACGGAAAGCTGTTCGTTCAGATGGCAGACCAGCCGAAAATCGAACTCCTGGCTGAAACCGAAACAAAATTTCTCGCTAAAGGAACCGACTACAGCCTTACTTTCGTTCCTGACGATAAAGGAGTTGTCACTCACTTAGACTTCGGAGGTGTGGGCGCCACCATCAAGGCGGAAAAGATCGAATAGCGAGGGTGAATGTATCCGGCTGGCAAAAGCCTACATTGAGTGTATCTCTAGAAAATCGACAAGCTCCCCCCTTTGATTCGTGATCATGAAGTCAAGAAGGTGAATCCTTTCGCCCTCTCGCTAATCTCTTTATTTGTCGATGAGAAAACCATTCTGTATGAAATAATTAATCCAAACTGAAATGTAGGGCATGTAATGAGAGTGCCGGCGTTTTTTGATAAGGACGGCGTCGCTTTCATTCCCAATATGGTTAACTCCACAGTGTTGAACGGGCATATCTTTGTTGTTTCCCCTAATGGGCCCGTGATCGATGGAAAGGACCAACTGGAAGAAGAAATGCGGAAGCTCCTTTCCAGTCTGCCTTTAACACCACATTTTTTAGATGCGTGTTTCTACCATCAAAGGGGTGGAGAAGTCCATTGCGCCACGAACGTCCGACGAGAAGGATTCAACACTTCCTGGTGGGCTGCAGATCCGGATATCAGATAAATACGGAAGCGATCAGGAACAGAGAGGTAATGATTGTGTAAGGGGTGGTTTTTCATTTTTTTAGCGCTGCTGTTCTTGCCTGCACTATGGTGGCAGACCTCCGGCATGTATTTCAGTGAGTTGAAGTCCTTTTTTTAACGATGCGATTAAGAACGAGCAAAGCCGCCAAAACACCTGTTATAAAAGCCCACATCATCCATTCTTTGAAGGCGGCGAATGCCCCCGCGCTTACGGGACTTTTGTAGAAGGCCGTTTCATCGATTAAGGCCTGGATTTCCTCGCTGCGGTCTTTATTCCATTTGTACGGCGAGTTGGCGAGCGTCTTACCGAAATACTCCTCCAGGATAAGGTTTTCTTTGTAGGCAATGAAATAGTTCTCTTCGATTACGGAAGCGTCTTCGGAAAAGGCCGCTCTTGTGAATCTTTTGTCTCTCCGGAAGATATGAACCCGGATTTCGTGAAGGAATGGATTTATGGAACCCGGCACTACTTTCAGGTATGCGGCATAGTCTTTGTTTTTCCAATGCTCGAGAAAACTGCCGTATTGTTCAGCTTTGTTCGAATCGATCTCTTTCAACTCTTCGAGCGTGAGGCGTGAGAAGAATATCCCGATATCGGGATCTTTATACCGATAGCGGAATTCACTCATCGCTTCCTGATTTTTGAGTGCCGACAAGGCAGGGAAAATTTCGGCAATTTTTTCTACACGCCGGGGTCTGTTAGAAAAACACAGCCCGAACACAAGGAGATTGGCTGCCAGGAGTGACGAGATGATTCGTATGGATTTCGGCCTCCATCGTAATGAGGGAAGTTTAGGGTCTAACCCTTTCCATATGAGAATTTGAATCAAACCGGATGAGAGGGCATTGAGTCCCACATCCCGAATGTCCCAGTAGCGTCCCGGAATGATCCATTGAAAGATCTCGTCGAATATGCCCACCAAAGCGCCGAAAAAAAATGCGGCCGGATATAAACTATTATCCTCTATATGATGCCTGAATGCACGAAAAAGGAAAAAACCGAGCAAACCGTATTCGATAAAGTGTACAGCCTCCTCCGGGCTCTCCCACAGCTTGATCGTGAAAAATACATATGCCGATGATACGAATGTCAGCCAAACATAGTTGGCGATAGTTCTGATTTTGAGTCGCACGTAGAGGACATATAGGATACCCAGGAATGTTCCTCCTGCAGCCATTAAAACAGCGATTCCGAAGAATGAACGGCCGATGTGTGAGGCGACATAATCCCGGATGGATCCGGCGAGGGGAACTGTGAAAAAAATTGCCAGGGCACAAAGCACCACCCATATCCATGAAGTTGCAGCTTCTTTTTTTATCTGCATAACCTCTGTCTCTCTATAGATTTATGAGGGCTCTATCCTTTTT
>JAFGNQ010000178.1 GCA_016926925.1 Candidatus Aminicenantota bacterium | reverse complement strand
GAGCGTCATGGCCTGCTCCGCATGATGCTCCATTCGGACAATCGCTCGGGAAAAGAGACGGCAGACGCTTTCATCATCATCAATAATCAGGATTTCAGCCATATTTTTCGCCCCGTCTGTTCATCATGGCAATTTTACCTGTCCAGCAACTCCCTTATCTTTCCGGCCAGCGCCGGCGGCGAAAAGGGTTTATGGATAAAGGCAAAGCCTTCTTCCCGAAGTCCCTCAAAAAGGGTAGTGTCCGTATGGCCGGACATGCACAGCACCTTCAGATTTAGATCCACCTCCCGCAGTGCTTTTGCCAGCTCCAATCCGTTCATGCCCGGCATGATCATATCCGTCAGCAGCAGGTTTACGGGTTTATCAGAAACCTTGAAAAGATGAAGCGCTTCCTGTCCGTTTCCGGCCGTTATCACGGTATAACCGTAGCGTTTCAGCATCATGGCCACTATTTTTCTGACCCTTTCCTCATCTTCGGTCAGCAGGATCACCTCGGTCCCATGGAGGTAAACTTCCTGGCCGGTTTCTTTTCTTTTTTCGGAAGCGCCTCTGGTATGAACCGGAAGGAAAATTTTTACGGTAGTTCCCATCCCGGGCTCACTGTATATCAGAATATTGCCGTTGTTCTGTTTGACGACGCCGTAAACAGTTGAAAGTCCCAGACCGGTACCCCTGCCTTTTTCCTTGGTGGTGAAAAACGGTTCAAAAATCTGCTCCTGAACCTCTCGGGGTATGCCGGTTCCGGTATCACTCATGCTGAACAGGACATAGTTGCCGGGTATAAGTTCAACCGGACTGATGGGACCATCTTCGGTCAATTCGACATCGGTCGTCTGTATGGTCAGCTTGCCGCCGGAGGGCATTGCATCCCTGGCATTAACGGCCAGATTCATAATGATCTGCTCCACCTGACCGGGATCTATCTCCACCGGTTTGAGTTCCGGCGCCAACAACAGCTCCAGCTCAATATTCTCCCCGATCAACCGCTTCAACATTTTTTCCGTTTCTCTGACTTTCATGTTCAGGCTTAACACTTCCGGTCGCCGGCTTTGCTTGCGGCTGAAGGTCAGTAACTGCCGGGTCAGCTTGGCGGCTCGGTCGGCGGCCTCTTTTATCTCCCTGACGACTTCATAAGAAGGATCTTCATGTTTCAGATCCATCAAAGCGAAATCGGCATTGCCGATAATGGTCGTCAACAGGTTGTTAAAATCATGCGCGATGCCGCTGGCCAGACGCCCGATGCTTTCCATCTTTTGGGCATGCAGGAACTGGGCTTCTATAGATTCCTGGCGGGTGATGTCCTGGCAGACGATCAGATGTTGCCCTCCCTCCAGCGTAATGTAATAAATCACTGCCGTTTTTTCTGTGCCGTCTTTGCAGGTCACTGAATATTTATGAGCGGAAATGTCTTCCCGGCCCACCTTATCCTGTCCTTGTTTCCACGATTCCAGAATCTGCCGGCGATATTCGGGACTGGGGTAAGCCGCTTTCAACCAGTCCTGTTCGGTGCCGATATCATTTTTCGTGTAGCCGAATATTTTTGTGAATTTTGAATTGATATAGACGATTCGCTGGGCACTGTCGAAAAGAAGCACGCCTAATGGAAACGCTTCTACCAGCAGCCGGAAATTCTCTTTCTCTTTATCCAGGGAATCTTCCGATTGTCTCAAATCGGAAATATCGTCTCCCACAAAGCCGACGTGAATAAGCGTACCCCGGTCATCCCGAATGGAATCAAAATTACCCTTAAGGTAATGCAGCCGACCGTTTTTATCCGTCATTCTGTAAGTTAAACCATAGATTCTGTCGATTTCTCCGGATATACCCTGCGCCAGTACATCGGCCAGTCGATTGACATCGTCCGGATGGATGTGGTCAAACCCGGATTGGCCCAGAAGCTCCTCGGATGAATACCCCATCAGACGCTCATACGACGGGCTGACATATTCATACCGCCCCTCCACAGTCAAAATCGCGACCAGAGAATTGGTGTTCTCAAAGAACATCCTCATCTTTTCATCGTCTTCCTGCCACGTTTTTCCCACTCGTCTCTACTCCTTGATGTCTGGAAAATTTTACTCAAATTGAATATCGGTTATGATCGTATCCCGGGATTTTCTCTGCTTCTCCTTAATGAATTTAAGTCATCATATGGCACTACCATCATGACAGTCAAGTTTATGATTCTTTACAGTAAAAACCGGAGACTGGATCCATCCCTAGGGATAGGCCCGGATTTCATGCCGACCGGAGATGTTGACGCGGATATGGTGGCCATCCGTGACTTTTTTCCTGCCGAAGTTCATATAGTTTTATTTTGCGGTCTGAAGGATGGGAAATCTCTCCCCGAATAAGGGCAAATTTTGTTTCATCCCCAGGCGGCGCCTTAACCCGGATATTTCATGAATTTTTCCGACAGAATAATGCTTAAATTCCTTAAAAATCCAATGGCAGTTGCATTTTGACAAATAGCCCGATTTTATTGACAACATCATGTTATTTATT
>JAFGNQ010000177.1 GCA_016926925.1 Candidatus Aminicenantota bacterium | reverse complement strand
TTTGTCTGTATGAGTCGCATGGTGGTTGGTGGTGGGGGGTCTTCGACGAATACAGACAAGGCCGAACTCTCAAATCCACTATTGAATTTGGGACCGGCTGGGCAACGGATGGGCATCGCTAAAGATGATCGAATCGGCCCGCCTCGATTTCCTTGAGGATGGCATCATGCTGCTCTTTGATGATTTCGTTGATTTTATCATGGAGGGAGGGGTTGTTGAGGAAGCTGGTGTAGTAGGTTCTCCTGGAAGAGAGGACCTTTCCGGATTTATAAATGACGGATTCCACATAATGTGCGCCGATGCCTTGATCTTGAGTTTGTACGTGGAAATGCATTCCTCTTTGCTCGATTTCCGTGTTGATGCCGGGCATTTTATCCGTCTACTCCCAAGCCGTGCTACAAGAAGCCTTTAAGCCGGCTCTGTCTTACGAGTCTGCATGCTGCTTTGTTCCTGTCCCTGGGCATGTAAAATTCAGTGCTCTCGTCTTATTAGTCGGTTCAGGTTGAAAAAATACGAAAGCATTGCCCAGGCAATGCGAGGTTTCCGGTATCGTTTGCCCCAACATACGGCCCGCTTTTTTGGATGCAAATTCGGCCCCTGAGTATCGCGGATTTTGGAATGTGGCGGGATGGTTGTGTTTTATTGACAAAGTGAAGAAGGGTGGTATAATAGGGTGACTTTTTGGAAGAGTATGAAAGATGATAATTGATGTGGACCGGATTCCGTCGAACGGGCTGACTATTGTCAAAGACATTGAATTCTCCGCGGGAGAGCTCGTGGAGGAAAATGTCATTTTCTTAGAGCCTGTCCACGTCGAGGTCGAAGTCTCCAGGACGGGTGAAGAAGTCTTCATCAAAGGAAGGATGATATCCAGACTCAGCTTCGTGTGTTGCCGCTGTCTGCTTCCTTTTGAGTTCCCCGTTGATTGCGACTTTAACCTTGTTTTCTTCCCGGAAGAGCTGGATGTCGTCAAGGACCAGCTGGAAAATGAAGACATAGATAAGCTGTTCTATCAACCGGACGGTATTGATATGGATAGCGTCATACTCGAGCAGCTCAATTTGACTTTGCCGCTGCGCCCGCTCTGCTCGAAGGATTGTCAGGGCATCTGTCCTGTCTGTGGAAAACTACTGAAGGAAGGATCCTGCTCTTGTACGGCAAGCGAGGCGGATCATCGGCTTGAAAAGCTTAAGACATTTCTGAGAGATAAAAGTTAAATGGCAAACCCAAAGAGAAGACATTCCCATTCTAGAAAGAACAAAAGAAGGGCACATGATGCTCTGGAAGTTCCCGCTCTTTCGTTGTGTTCGAACTGTGGCAGTCCAAAGCTCCCTCACCGCGTTTGTTCCGAATGCGGCTACTATAAGGGACGTCAAGTGATCGAGGGAACAGAAGAATAGAACAGAGGGCGGAATGAAAGTCGCAGTCGATGCTATGGGTGGAGACTTTGGACCCGAAGTAACGGTCGAGGGCGCCCTAATAGCGTCGCGGGAATTCAATGTTGAAGTGCTCCTCGTCGGCGTCGAGCATCTGATCAGGAAAGAATTCGACAAATTCAACCATACAAACGCACACGTGACCATCGTAGATGCTGCCGAGTCCATAAGTATGAGTGAGGGGATCTTGTCCTTTCGGAGGAAGAAGCGGTCCTCAATTCGTGTCGGAACCCAGCTGGTGAGGGAGAAAAAGGCCGAAGCCTTTGTAAGCACGGGCAACACAGCGGCTGTCGTCTATATATCGAAAAAAGAGCTGGGCGCATTGAAGGGCATTGACCGACCGGCTCTGTCTCTCCTGGTTCCCACCCTGACGGGATTCACCTTATTGATCGATGTCGGGGCCAATGTCAATTGCATGCCGCATCATCTTGAACAGTTTGCTGTAATGGGCCGCATTTTCATGGAGAGCATTTTGAGAGTGAAGAATCCCCGTGTGGCCTTGATGAGCATTGGAGAAGAGAGGACAAAGGGAAACGATTTGACTAAAGAAGTCCACCAGCGGCTGTCTGCATCCGCTATGAATTTCATCGGAAACGTTGAAGGAAAGGATATTTATTCAGGAAGGGCGGATGTGATCGTGTGCGATGGATTTACGGGAAATATTGCCCTTAAAGTGAGCGAAGGGGTTGTCGACACTCTTTTCAACTTTGCCCGAACCGAGATCATGAAAAATTTGTGGGCAAAAATCGGGTTTCTGTTGATGAAGCGCAACTTGAAAAAGATTTACAAACGAGTTCATTACTCTGAGTATGGAGGGGCGCAACTCCTGGGCATCAATGGAGTCTGTATAATCGGTCACGGCCGTTCCAATGCGGTGGCCGTCAAAAACGCCATAAAACTGGCTAAGGATTTCGTAGAAAATAAGGTTCAGGATAGGATCCAAAAGGAAATCACTCTTTTTTCTGAGAGGTTTGAAAGGATCGGGGCATAGCATGATGTTTTCGGGGAAAGTTTCCATTGTGACGGGTGCGTCACAGGGCATTGGCGAAGCCATAGCCCTCTCTCTGGCGCAGGCAGGTGCGGAAATGATTCTGGTGGACGTGTTGGAAGAGAAACTGAACGAAGTGGCTGAAAAAATTAAGGCAATGGGAGAGAAGGCTGCCTCTTTTCGTGCAGATGTTTCCCGCTTCGATCAAGCCGTGGATGTAATCGACAAGGTCCTTAGAGATCATCAAAAAATAGATCATCTCATCAACAATGCGGGAATCACACGAGACAACTTGATGCTGAGGATGAAGGAAGAAGAATGGGATGCGGTTTTAGGAGTTAATCTAAAGGGTGTCTTCAACTTTTCAAAGGCGGTCATACGTCATATGGTATCCAACCGGTACGGCCGCATCGTGAACATCTCCTCTGTTGTCGGGATCATGGGCAACGTGGGACAGGCAAATTATGCCGCATCCAAAGCAGGCGTGATCGGCTTGACAAAATCTTTAGCCAGAGAGGTTGCCCCGAGAGGGATCACGGTGAACGCGATCGCTCCGGGCTACATCAGCACGACTATGACTGAGAATCTATCCGAATCGACTAAAAAGATGTTTGTGGATATGATCCCTATGAGAAGGTTTGGCACTCCGGACGAAGTGGCCCAAGTGGTGAAATTTTTGCTGTCGGATGATGCGTCTTACATCACCGGCCAGGTTATCGGCATCAACGGAGGCATGTTGATGTAGGGAAATCCTTTAATTTCAAAAAATAACGAAAACAGGAGGGAGCAATGGAAAGAAATGAACTGCTAAAGAAAATAAAGGAGATTGTTGCGGACAAACTGAGCATAAGCGAAGAACAGGTAACAGAGGAAGCCTCTTTCATTGACGATTTAGGGGCAGATTCTCTCGATACGGTTGAGCTCGTGATGGCCTTAGAAGATGAGTTCGATCTGGACATTCCGGATGAGGATGCCGAAAAGCTAACCACAGTGGGCAAGGCCATCGATTATGTCTTAGGGCATCTGGCGTAGAAACAAAGTTATTCATGTACGCTTCCCGATTGCCTCAAAACGGGATTCCACGGAGGCGGGTTGTCATCACGGGCATTGGATTGGTATCTCCGGTAGGAATCGGTGTGGGGGAGAATTGGGCGAACATCCTGGCCGGGAAAAACGGAGTCGGTCCTGTCACGAAATTTGACGCTTCGAATCACTCGAGCAGGATTGCTGCCGAATTAAAGAATTTCGATCCCCTCAGCTATATCGACAAGAAGGAGATCCGGAAAATGGATCCCTTTATCCAGTATGCCGTCGCGGCCGCTTCCCTGGCTATCGAGGATGCGGCCATAGATCCGGCCGCTCTGGAAGGGGAAAGGACGGGTGTTTACGTTGGCTCGGGAATCGGCGGCATCGGAGGGATTGAGGAGACCGTCGTGCACATGCATGAAAAAGGTCCTGGCCGTGTTTCCCCTTATTTCTTAATCTCGACCATCATCAACGAAGCTTCCGGCCAGATTTCCATCAGGTACAAATCCAGAGGGCCAAACCTAGCCAATGCGACAGCCTGCGCCTCCAGCGCTCATTCCATCGGCGATTCTTCCCGGCTCATTGCCCGAGGAGACGTGGATATGATGATAGCCGGTGGTTCCGAGGCTCCGATCACTCCGCTGGGGATGGCGGGTTTTTGTGCTATGCGGGCTCTCTCTCAGAGGAACGACGAACCGGAGAAGGCTTCTAGGCCTTTCGATGCGGAACGAGACGGTTTCATCGTTGGGGAAGGAGCGGCTATCCTTCTCCTGGAAGAGCTGGAACATGCCTTGAAAAGAGGGGCGAAAATCTATGCCGAGATCGTAGGGTACGGAATGAGCGGCGATGCCTACCATGCCTCGGCCCCTTGCATGGATGGGACGGGAGCCTATCTATGCATGAAAGCGGCTGTTAAGGATGCAAGGATAAATCCGGAAGATGTGGATTATGTCAATGCCCATGGAACCTCCACTCCTTGGAACGACAAAATCGAAACCCTGGCGATCAAAAAACTCTTTGGCGAGCATGCTCACTTATTGGCCATAAGCTCGACAAAGTCCATGGTCGGACACCTGTTGGGAGCGGCCGGGGGGATTGAAGCCGCCTTCAGTGCTCTCAGCCTTAGGGATCGAATTATCCCACCTACGATCAATTATGAATATGCTGATCCCGACTGTGACCTCGACTATGTCCCGAATAAAGCGCGTCAGGCCGAGATTGTCTATGCCTTAAGCAATTCCTTCGGATTTGGCGGGACGAACGGGAGCCTGGTTTTCAAACGGTTCGATGTCTGAGTCTTCTTCCGAAGCACGATCGTAATTTCCGGTTTTGTGCGAAGGCCGCTGTCTTCGATACTATGGTTTCGCCCTTTTTCTTTGATATCCATTCTCTTACCGCGGGAAAAAAAGGGGTGCATTAGTTGATTGAAATTTTAGCAGCCATTGTATATGATGTTTTGTCCCGGTCCGGAGGATTTGTTGGATTGATCGTTCCGGATGCAAACCTGAGTTCCGGGAATGATTCAGGCATGATCGATTAATAGATATCATACAAGGAGGAGGCATAGGTGAATATTTATGTATTTGTGAAGAGAGTCCCCGATACAGAGTCAACAATCAGGATCAACCACGAGACAAACAGCATTATTAATGAGGGGCTGAATTTCATAATCAATCCATACGATGAGTTTGCGGTGGAAGAAGCGCTCCGAATCCGCGAAGCCAAAGGAGGCAAAGTAACGGTCGTTTCTGTGGGATCAGAGGAAACTAAGGTCATATTGAAGAAATGTTTGGCCATGGGAGCGGATGAGGCCGTCCTCATAAAGGATGATACGCCCGAGATGTATGATGGATTCAGGATCGCCGCAATCATTGCCAAAGCCGTGGAGTCGAAGTTCCAAGACCGAAGTTTGCTTTTATTCGGTAAGCAAGCCGTGGGAGCGGATAACAGCCAGGTCCCCTCTATGGTCGCAGCTTTGTTGGGTATGCCGCAGGTGAATGTCATCACCAAGCTGGAGATCGAGGGGAATTCGGGTGTTGCACACCGAGAGATCGAGGGGGCTACCGAGAAAATATCTTTTGCACTGCCCGCGGTCGTCAGCGCCCAGAAAGGATTGAATGAGCCAAGGTATGAGACTCTCAAGGGGATCATGATGGCCAAAAAGAAGGAGATTCCCGTGGTTTCCCTTCAAGACCTGGGATTGAATGAAGGCGGTCCTGCATCTCAGCTGGAACTGGTCGGCATGACAAGCCCACCTGCGCGTCAAGCGGGAAGGGTTATCGAGGACGAGCCTGAAGCGGCAGCGAAAAAATTGGCCGAGTTTTTGCGGCAAGAAGCCAAGGTTTTGTAAGAGGAGAGCGAAAATGATTTTGGTTTACATCGAAGTTAGAGACGGGAAAATTAAAAAATCGTCCTTAGAGGTTTTGTCAGAGGGAAAACGTAGGGCCGATGAGTTGAACACGGAAGTGCATGCCGTTCTTGTCGGGCACGGGCTGCAAGGGCTTGCATCGGAATTGTCGCCGTTCGGGGCCTCCAAAACCTATGTCCTCGAGAATTCTCTTCTCAGCCACTATTCAGCCTCGGGCTATTCTTTCGCCCTCCAATCTCTGTGCAAAGAAATAAGTCCGGGCATCATCCTTTTTCCCGCAACTTCCATGGGAAAGGATTTGGCTCCCCGCCTGGCCGCTCTCTTGGGAGTCAGTCTAGCTGCGGACTGCACCGAGACGGGGATTAACAATGGAGGCCTGCAGGTTGTGAGGCCCATCTTTGCCGGGAAGGCCATGGCAACTTTTCGGTTCAAATCATCGCCCGCCGTTGCCACTCTAAGACCCAATATATTTCCTCTGGGTGAGCTTCAGAGCGGACAGGGGGAAGTCGAGGCAAAAGAGATCGTGATCCCTGAAGGTCAGGTTAAAGACAGGGTCCAGGAAGTCCTGAAGGGCGAAGGAGCTGCCCTCGATGTCACGGAAGCGGAGATCGTTATCTCAGGAGGGCGTGGAATGAAGGGGCCGGAGAATTTTGATCTGCTCAAAGAACTGGTCGGAATTCTGTCCAATGCTGCATTGGGTGCTTCCCGCTCTGCGGTTGATGCCGGCTGGATCGACCATCAGCATCAGGTGGGGCAGACAGGTAAGACCGTATCTCCTAACCTTTACATGGCATTCGGCATTTCCGGAGCCATCCAGCATATCGCCGGCATGTCCTCCTCGAAAGTCATTATTGCCGTGAACAAGGATCCGGAAGCGCCGATTTTCAAGTTGGCGGATTTCGGCATAGTGGGTGACCTGTTTCAGGTTATCCCTCATTTGAAATCGGAATTGAAGAAAATTCTGGCCGAATAACTCTCAATCCCGGCTCCGCTTTTCAGATCACTCGGAATACGGGTCTTGCTCTGTCTTGATGAGATCCAGGAGGACTTGATTTCTCTCCGAGCGGGTTTCCCCTATGCTGGTGACGTAGATAGCCGGAGCATCGACCACGGGACATTTGTTCTCGCAAATACCGCATCCTGTGCATGTGGCTATATCCACAACCGGGGCTTGGGCCGTCTTGATGGTTCCATCGGGCTGCTCGACAGAGTTGCTGACGAATTTGATGGCTTTCGGAGAGACGGGGCAGTGCTCCTCACAGACGATACAGGGGTCGCCGAATTTCCAGGGAATACAGCGGTTTTTGTTCACCCAAGCCGTACCGATTTTGAGCTGGTTTTTCTCAGGGATTGAAAGCTCCCTTATCGCTCCGGTGGGGCACACTTGAGTGCACAAGGAGCAGTAGTATTCGCAATACCCGATCTTGGGAACGAGCATCGGTGTCCATATTCCTTCAGGTCCGGCTTCGGTCAACGCAGGCTGGAGGGCATTTGTCGGGCAGATTTTCATGCACTCGCCGCATTTGACGCATTTTTGGAGAAACTCCTCCTCGGGAAGGGCTCCCGGAGGGCGAATCAGCTTTTCTGAAGCACGGCTGCGTTTTGGGGTGATGCGAAAAAACGGCACGGCCAGGATTCCCAGCAGGGATGTCAAAAGAACTTTTCGCCGGGAAAGATCGACAGACGCAACGCTTTCGGGTGCAAAACGAAGAGGAAAGCTGATGGCATTCGTAGGACAGATTGCACTGCAGGTAAAGCAGTAGTCGCACTCCGAACTTTTCCATTCTTCGTTCGGATAGGGATTGGCCTGTGTCTGGCAATGGATGGAGCAAAGGTTGCACTTGATGCATTTGGCCTCGTCGACTTTGAGCTTGAACACGTTCCACCGGCTGATGAGACCGAGGAAGGCGCCCAGAGGACAGATATAGCGGCACCAAAAGCGCTCTCTGTTGATGTTGAGAAGGACGATTCCGATGAAGATAAATCCGATGAATAGGCCCTGCAGGAAGATGGTGTTGATATCCAAGGATTCGAAGAACTGGACAAGACCGTCGGCGAAAGAGGTCAAATTCAAGGTGTACAGGATTTCTATAGCGCTTGACAGGCTGTACCTCAAAACGGGAAGCACACCTGCTGTAAGAGACCTGGCGAGAAATGAGAATGGATCAAAAATCCCGACGAGATCAAGGGTGAAAACAGAGCTCACAATAATGAAGATGAGCAGATAATACTTCCAAGAGATCGCCTTGTCTTTGACTTTTTTCGGCTTCAGGAGCTTGCTCTTTTTAAAAAAGAAGGAAAAAAACTGATGGAGGGATCCCAAAGGACAGACCCAACCGCAGGCGACGCGGCCGAGGAAAAAAGTCACGATGAGAGTCAGAGCGGCGGGCAGGAAAAAGATGAGCACGGACCGGGACGCTATGAAAGTGGTCAAAGCCAGAAGCGGGTCGAAGTGAAAGAAGATCTCCACGCGCCCGATGTAATCTTCTCCGGGGAACCGCGTCATCAAGAGCAGGTATAAAAAGAGGCTGAAGAAGACGGCCTGAGTCAGAATTCTAAGGATTTGAATGATGCGGTACTTTTTAGAGCGTTCTTTTTTCAATTTTCAGTTTCTCCAGGTCAAATTCTCCGCGACCCTTTTTTTGGGCCAGTTGGAGGAAGCGCAGATCTGTAGGGTTGATGCCGAAAAATGTCGCCCCCATGCTGTCTACGGCCACATAGTCGATGCCTGCAACAACGGTTTTTTGGAGTTTGGCATCCGAAAGCCTCCCTCCCTGCGGCCCGTTGCGGAGTAGGATTCTGTATGCATCCAGGACGGTCAGGACCGGCTTGAAGAAATGGGCGAGGTCGATCACTGCCAGGTCAAGATTCTGGTGGAGTTGATTGCGGTTTCCCCCTATGGCACCCAACCAATTCTTCATGCCCAGAGTCACCCTGGACAGGCTGTGTGTTTTGGCAATAGGAGCATTGATGATTTTATCCGTCTCGACGAAATCCGAATACACTTCCCATTCCTTGATCGCATCGCCGCTGATGGCCGTCTTCTTTAAGTGGTGCTCGTTTGGCAGAGGAACGTCCGCTCCAGCCTCTTTGGCCGCTTTTTGGATTCCTGAGCGGACATAGGTGCGTCTTGCCGGATTGCATGGATTGTCCATGACCTTGACTTCTTTTGCTCCGGCCTCGAAACAGAGTTCCACCAGAGTCTTGACCACTTCGGGATTTGTACACGCGGCTTGTTCCGGAGTTCTGTCCCAGCCTATGTTCGGCTTGATGATTACCTTGTCTCCACGGGAGATGAATCGCGGCATCCCTCCCAAAGAAGCAATGGCCTCTTTGGTGATCTGTGCCGGGGATTCCCCTTCAATAATCGCCAAATCAGGATGACCGCTGTCCTGGGCAAAAAGCTTAGGGCCGAAATTCCACATAAGGCTTCCGATGGCCAAGTCTTTTAAAAAATTTCTTCTCTTCATCGCACTTTTATCCTTTCCCTAATGATTCCATATAATCCTTGATTCCGTTGACAATGCCCTGAGCGACAAGACGACGGTATTTTTGGGTCTTCAATCTTTCAGCCTCCTTGGTGTTGCTGAGGTGAGAGATCTCGACCAGCACCGAGGGCATTTCCCCGCCGATCAGGACCCAAAACGGGCCTCCCTTTGCTCCCAAATCTTTGACACCTGTGTATTCCTTGGAGAGTGTGCCGGATAAATTTTTCTGTATCTTTTCAGCCAGTTCCTTGGACTCGACGATTTTGCTGTTCTGGGTGATCTTGGTGATGATCGTCTTCATTTCGCTGATATTCTTGGTGGACGTCGCATTCTCTCTTGCCGCTATGGTGGTGATGGAATCGTCCTGACTGAAATTGAGAAAGAATGTCTGTACACCGGACCGTTTTATGTTGGGAAAAGCATTGGCATGCACGGATATATAGAGATCCGCTCTTTTTTGGTTGGCTATGACAGGGCGGTTTTCCACAGGAAGAAAGATATCCGTCTCCCGAGTCAGGATGACTTCGAGGCCTGTTTGCGCGCTCAAGAGTTTTTGAAGCTCCTTGCACACATCGAGTACGACATCCTTCTCTTGAAGCCCGTTTTTTCCAATGCAGCCCGGGTCTTTCCCCCCGTGTCCCGGATCGATGACGATTCTCTGAATTCCCAATCCCAACTGACGGACCATGGAATATCCATCTTTGGCCGGCTCCGCGGGTCGAGGGGATGCTGCGGGACTTTTATCGAGGGCGGATTGTTTGGGGTAAATATCGATAACCACCCTGAAAGGATCGAAAAGATGCCAAACGTGGTATTTTTGAATTTTGCTGAAATCGATCTCGGCAACAACGCGAACCGTGGTTTGATTCTTTTGAGCGATTCGAATCTTATTGATGTAATCGTTGTCGAGAATTTCCGTTTTCCCGTGCAAAATGGGATTCAGTTTGGACTGGTAGATATCGACGTAGATCCTGTCTGGGGATGCGAGCTGACTGTAATAGTACTCTCTGAGTTTTCCGATATCCACGACGATGCGGGTGAACGTCGGGTGGGTGTGGTTTCGGAGATCGTATATTTCTATCCGGGAGTCATTCTGGCCAGATGCGGCGGGTAGAAAAACCAAGGATAAAAGAAACAGGATGACCGCGGCTCTGTATATAACCTGCATTCTCTATTAATTCTATGTATATTATCAATAAATTGCAACGCCGGCCGTTCCGCTTCTCTAAAGGCACCTCTTCTGCAGTGAGCCTTGAATCCGGGGGAAAACTTTCCGGCTTCACCTTTCGGCTCTGTTTATCGAACGGCCTGTAAGGTTTCAACTATAAAGAATTCCCCTTTTGAAGTCAATTTTTCTCAAGCTCCGATCGGCATCGTTATTTCTGCGATAGAGCGGTTGGGCTTCCACTCTACTGCAATCTTTATCGAAATTGAATGGCTTTTCGTTTACTTCGATTGATGCCTCTGATAAAATCGAGGTATGAAAAAGGTCCTGGTGTTGGATTTCGGTTCGCAGTACACGCAGCTCATTGCGAGAAAAATAAGGGAGCTTGGGGTCTATTCCGAGATTGTTCCCTATAACCATCCTCTCTCCAAAATGCGGAAGGATAATCTTGGTGCCGTCGTCCTTTCCGGAGGTCCACAGAGCGTTTATGAAGAAGGAGCCCCCCATATCTCCCCGGAGGTTTTCCATTTGGGCGTCCCTGTTCTTGGAATTTGCTACGGGCTGCAGCTCATGGCTCATCTCCTTGGAGGAAAGGTCTCAGCCTCGAAAAGAAAAGAGTACGGCTTTGCCACTTTACAGATTAGACAGAGGGCGGGGCTTCTTGCAGGCATAAGGAACAAAGGCCAGGTCTGGATGAGCCATGGAGACAAGGTGGGAAAAGTTCCTCCCGGCTTTGTCGTGACGGGAGTTACCGACAATTGTGAAAACGCCGTCATCGAAAACGCAGAGCGACAATGGTTTGGTGTCCAATTCCACCCAGAGGTCATCCACACCAGGCCGGGGCGAAAAGTCTTGTCCAATTTTCTCTTTCCCGTTTCAGGATTGCGTCAAAACTGGACTATGGGTTCCTTCATAGACAATAAGGTGAGGGAGATCCGGAAATTGGTGGGAAAGAAACATGTGGTTTGCGGTCTCAGCGGCGGAGTGGACTCTTTGGTGACGTCCTTGATCATACAGCGTGCCATCAAAGAAAACCTGCACTGCATCTTTGTGGACAATGGACTCTTGCGTAAAGGGCAGTACTTTGACCTGATGGCGAAGTTCCATGACAAATTTGATCTGAATGTTATCGGAGTGGATGCCTCAGATATTTTTTTGGATAGACTCAAAGGTGTGATCTCCCCGGAAAGAAAGCGCAAATTCATAGGAGAGACATTCATCCAGATTTTCGAGAGAGAGGCCAATAAAATTGGGATGGTCGATTATTTGGCTCAAGGGACTATTTATCCCGATGTGATTGAAAGCAATCCGGTGAAGGGCCCGTCAGCCAGCATCAAATCCCATCACAATGTGGGAGGCTTGCCCAAAGGATTGAAATTTAAGCTGATCGAACCTCTAAGGGAGCTTTTCAAAGACGAAGTGAGAACACTTGGAGAGGAGATGGGTGTGGATGCCGATTTTATCCATCAGCATCCTTTTCCCGGCCCGGGTCTTGCAGTGAGGATCGTCGGAGAGGTTACCCGAGAAAGGATTGCCTTACTGCAATCTGCGGATGATATCCTCCTTCAGGAAATACGGAGAGCCAGGATTTATAAAAAGCTGTGGCAGGCTTTTGGCGTTCTGCTTCCCGTGAAGTCCGTCGGTGTAATGGGGGACCGGAGAACGTATCAGCGGGTTGTCGTCATCCGCCTTGTCCAAAGCGTTGACGGCATGACCGCCGACTGGTACCCTGCGGAGCCACAGCTTTTATCTCGGATTTCGAACCGTATCGTCAATGAGATTGATGGAATAAATCGCGTCGTCTATGATATTACTTCCAAACCTCCCGGTACGATTGAGTGGGAGTGAAATGAAGTGATGGACTCCACATTTCTGCACCTTCACACGCACTCGGAGTACAGCATACTGGATGGGTCTTTCAAGACCTCAGACATGGTAGAGGCGGCATACCGTAACAAAATGCCGGCTGTCGCCCTTACGGACCATGGAAATATTTTCGGAGCGGTTAATTTTTTCAAGCAGGCGAAAGAGCGAAAAATCAAGCCTATTCTTGGATGCGAAATTTATGTAGCCCCGCGCAGCCGTTTTGAGAGGAAACCGGAAGAATCGGGCCCCCTCCATTTCCATCTCGTCCTGCTTGTCAAGGATGAGAAAGGCTATCAAAACCTCTGCAGACTGATTACCAAGGCTTATCTGGAGGGATTTTACTACAGGCCTCGAATCGATAAGGAACTCCTTTCCGCCCACAGCGAAGGACTGGTCGCATTGTCCGGGTGTCTCAAGGGTGAGGTCAACTACCTTCTCAGGCTCGGGCTTGAGGATAAGGCAGAAAAGGCCGCCAGGGAATACGCCTCCTACTTTGCCGAGGGAGATTTCTACATCGAGATTCAGGATCACGGCCTCCAGCCTCAAAAAGAGACCAATCCCCTTCTCGTTCAGTTGGCGCGAAAGCTGGATTTGCCGCTTGTGGCAACCAATGACGTCCACTATCTCAACAAGGAAGATGCCGAAAGCCATGACATCCTACTCTGTATCCAGACAAATAAAAAGGTCACGGATCATGACCGGATTCGCTTTGGCTCGGAGGAGTTTTATTTCAAGACGGCCGAAGAAATGATGGCCGTGTTTCCGAATGTTCCCGATGCGCTCCAGAACACGATGAAAATCGCTGCAAAGTGCAATTTTGATTTTCCTCTCTCAGGATATTTTCTCCCTAATTTCAGTCCTCCTGAAGGCATAACGCTGAAAGACTATTTTGCTTCCGTAGCCAGGAAAGGGCTTCAGGAGCGGATGAAGCGTCTTCAAGACAGAATCGAAAGAAAAGATCTTCCCAGCCGTCAAGTCTATGAGGATAGATTGGAACGAGAGATCAGGTTGGTCTCAGAGATGGGGTTCGAGGGATATTTTCTTATTGTTTGGGATCTTATCCGGGAGGCTAAATCCAGAGGCATCCCCGTGGGCCCCGGTCGGGGATCGGCAGCAGGAAGTCTCCTCGCTTTCAGTTTCGGGATTACGGATATCGATCCCCTCGAGTATGATTTGCTGTTCGAAAGGTTTTTAAACCCGGAAAGGATCAGCCTTCCCGACATCGATATCGACTTTTGCGGACGGAGGAGGGATGAGGTCATCTCCTACGTGACAAACAAATACGGGCAGGAAAGCGTATCCCAGATCATTACTTTCGGAACCATGGCTGCGCGCCAGGCAGTCAGGGACGTTGGAAGAGCGCTTGAAATCCCTCTTCCTGAGGTAGACCGCATTGCAAAAATGATTCCTTTCGGGCCGGAAGCGTCCATAGAAGGGGCTTTGAACAATGTCCCTCAACTGCGCGAGCTGAGGGACCAGAAGCCGCAAATCGCCAATCTTATGTCCATTGCCCAAAAATTGGAGGGACAGGTAAGGCATCCCTCTATTCATGCGGCGGGAATTGTCATCACCCCCCGGCCTCTGGTCGAATTCATGCCGCTCTATCAATCCGTTAAAGGGGAGATCACGAGCCAGTTCCCGATGCAGGATATCGAAGCCATCGGGCTTCTCAAGATGGATCTGTTGGGATTGAGAAACCTGACTGTCATTCAGGATACCATCGACCTCGTGGCGAAAAGAACCGGCCAAAGGGTGAGTTTGGACGATATCCCCCTCGATGATGAAAAGACCTTCCAGTTGTTCCAGGCCGGGAACACGGATGGAGTCTTCCAGTTCGAAAGTCAGGGGATGAAAGATTTGCTCCGAAATTTCAAGCCTGAAGAGTTTCTCCATCTCATTGCCTTGAACGCCCTCTACAGGCCGGGTCCGCTCAAAAGCGGCATGACGGATGAATTCATCAAGTGTAAAAATCATCCGGACCGAGTCAAATATGATTTTCCCGAGTTGGAGCCGATATTAAAGGAAACCAAAGGGCTCATCGTCTATCAGGAACAGGTCATGCGGATTGCCACCGAGATCGCCGACTTTTCCATGGCCGAAGCAGACATCTTGCGCAAGGCGATGGGAAAGAAAAAGACGGCTGTCATGAAAGCTCAAAAACAGCGGTTTATCCGCGGTGCTAGAGCGAAGGGGATCAGCCAAAGCAAAGCGACAAAAATATTTGAACAGATCAAGTATTTCGCGGGGTACGGATTCAACAAGTCGCATAGTGCCGCCTATGCCTATCTGGCTTACCGGACAGCATATCTGAAATCCCACCATCCCATTTTTTTTATGGCCGCCTTGTTGACTTCCGAGGCCGAGAGAGGAGCGACATCCCAAGTCGTCAAATACATCAACGAATGTAAGGAGATGGGTATAAAAGTGCTTCCTCCGGATGTTAACAAGAGTGAGGTGAATTTCGTCGACGAAGAGGATGGGATCCGGTTCGGCTTAGCCGCTATAAAAAACATAGGAGAAGGAGCCGTAAGAGATCTGATCCGCATTAGAGAAGAGAACGGCCCTTTTGTGTCCCCTTTTGATTTGTTCCGCTGTGAAAACCCGCGGTTTATCAACAGGAAAGTGCTGGAAAGTCTGATCAAAGCCGGAGCTTTTGATTCTCTCGGATGGAAGAGATCTCAGCTTTTTCATCTTATCGATAAGATGATTGAGTACTCTCATGAGTATCAAAAGATGCAGACTTCGAAGCAAAACTTTTTGTTCGATTCCGCAACGCTCGAACCTCCGTCCATCCCACCGGAAATCCAGGAGATGGGAGAATGGGATGAATCGCTGCTGCTGTCATATGAAAAAGATGTCCTGGGATTTTACATCACAGGGCATCCACTGGCCCAGTTTGGAAGAAGCCTGGATAAACTGGTATCCCGAAGCATCAATCAATTCGATGAGGAAAAGGATTTCAATACCGAACTGACTGTTGCAGGAATCATCACGTCTTTGAAGCCTTTGAAAACAAAGAAGGATGAAAGGATGGCGACCTTTGTCCTCGAAGACCTCAGCGGACGGATTGAGGTCGTCGTTTTTCCCGACCCGTACAATAAATACTATGATATCCTGACAGAAGACCAGCTTGTTTGGGTGAAGGGAAAGTTTCTCGGCGAAGGCGAAAGCCGGAGGATTCATCTCCTGCAGATCATGCCTTTGTCCGAAGCCCTGGAGAAGCAAGCCAAAAGGGTATTCCTGAGGATCTTTCTTCCGGGGATAGAGGAATCCGTATTCAAAGAACTGAAAGGGATTTTGGAAAGTCATCGCGGCACGTGTCCCGTTTTCTTCGAATTGGAAACGCCGCACTCCTACCGAATGATTGTCCAGTCCGTAGATATCGACGGAGTTTCTCCTTCTGAGGAGCTCAGTCGAAACATCGAAGAACTTTTAGGGGAACAAACCGTTTTTATCGAGTACTGACCGCAAATGTCTGTTATGATCGCTTTTTTGGATAGTATGATCGGGATTTACGGTTCGAAGTCTGGTTGAGAGAGAGGGAATGCCATACAAGGTGATTGTCGCCCACAACAGTCCAACCGTTCTTAGGGCTATCCGCATGGCTTTTTCAGAGAGGGAATATGAAATCTACGACTTTAAAGATGGCGTGGAAGTCATGCAGGAGCTCAATCAAATCAACCCGGATGCCATCTTGTTGAGCCTTTCTCTTCATCAAGAAGAGGGGTATGAAATAGGCCGCTACCTTAAGAGCCAGGATAAATTCAAACAGATCCCTCTCGTTCTCCTTCACGGAGCTTTTGAGACTTTGAATGAGGAGAAAGCCGAGGGTCTTGTCTTTGATGTCTTGGTCCAGGAGCCTTTTGACTCCGAACAGCTTGTCCGGATAGTCTTCGATCTGATTGAAAAGAGGAAAGGCCCGCAAACGTTGCCCGAGGAGCCGAGCTACGATGACCTGCCTTCTCCTGTGGGAAAAGTAGAGCTGGATGAGAAAGTGAAAGAGTATGTGCAGAAGGAAATACTCGAAGTTGAGCGGGAATTGGAAAAGAGGATCAGGCTGCGGGTTCTGACAGACCTCAAGGACTATGTCGATAAAAAATGACTGAGCCGGGAGGAGTTTTCATAAAATACGAGGATCGCGCCGAGCCTTCTATGATCCGCAGCGATCACTTTGGAGGGATTAGATGCTTCTAGCAGTGGATATCGGCAACACAAATATCGATGTCGGAGTGTTCCGGGACAAAGAGCTGTTTCGGCACTGGCTTATGCGTGCAGAGAAGGAAAAAACTTGCGACGAATATAAAGTCACTCTTCTCAATTTGTTTTCCCTCTCACAGGTTGATGTTGCCGGAGTGAAGGCGGTGATCATTTCGAGCGTTGTCCCTCCGCTTACACCTGTGTTCGCGAATTTGAGCCAGAATCTGTTTCGGGTTAAGCCCATGATCGTCGGACCCGGCTTGAAAACAGGTATGCCGATTTTGTATGAGAACCCTATGGAGGTCGGAGCGGACAGAGTGGTCGGGGCTATTGCGGCCTTTTCCAAGTATGGAGGACCGTGCATTGTTGTGGATTTTGGCACGGCAACAACATTTGATGCCATATCGACCGGCGGAGACTACCTGGGAGGAGCCATCGCTCCGGGCATTCAGATATCCGCCGAAGCCCTTTATCTCCGAACCGCAAAGCTGCCGAGAATCGAAATCGCCAAACCTAAAGTGGCCATTGGCAGAACCACTGTCACCAGCATGCATTCCGGGCTTTTTTTCGGATACATCGGCCTTGTTTCCAAAGTCATTGACGTTATCAACCGGGAGCTCGGAGGCGATGCCGTCACCATAGCTACCGGTGGGTATTCGACTCTAATCGGGAGCGAAATCGAAGCCATTAAGCATCACGAGCCCTTTCTCGTGCTGGAGGGGCTGCGCATTCTTTACGAAAAAAACGCCGGCTGATCTCTCCGGAAGGATCCCCGTTTTCCGCAATAGGGATTTGCGTCCGCGCCCGAGTCGTTTATCCGGGGTGTTCGACAAGACGAACGGGAAGGAGAGCTTCATCGACACTGAAAAAAAGACTTTGAGAAAGGAATCTTAAACGTGAAACGAAGCGGCCAAAGAAGAAAAGAGGGACGCACGAAAGAACGGGGAGAGTACTATCAGGTAATCAGCCGCAGCTTTCTCCACCTACGGGGAGCCCCCTTTATCCTGTCATCCCGGGAAATCGAGCTCATTGCGGATTGGGAAGAGATGGGAATTCCGCTTCCGGTGGTCCTGGAAGGAATAAAACGTGCCTTTGAATTCCGGAAACGGAAGACCGGCCGGCGTTCCAAGGTTTTTTCCTTGAACTGGTGCCAGGTTTTTGTTCTGGAGGCATACAAACAATACCGAGAAAGACATGTTGGAAAAACGGGCTGTCGTCCTTACGGAGGAGAGGGGGATAAGGGCAAGAAGATCCTTTCGGAAATCGATAGCTATTTGGCCGCGTCTCCTCAGATACGCGATCTGGAACTTCTCTTCATCGAGCTGCGCCGAGGCCTCAAAAAAGGACATTGGGATGAAGAATTTCTGGAAAAGAAGGAGGAAGTTGTCGAGGAGGTCTTGGCTGCCAATGCGACATCTCAGGAAAGAGCACGCGCCTCCGCGGAAGTCACTGCTGAATATGGTCTCAGGAGAGGGGAAGAATTCGATCGCATCCTCCGGCTCAAACTGGTCAAGGAGCTAAGGACGAAGCACAGGGTTCCCCATATTTCTCCCTTTTACTATTAAGCTGAATTATTCATAAAAACCACTGACTCGCTATTATAAAGACCCCAATATCTCATTGTCAGTGGTTTTTACCCTTCGGGCGAGCCGATCTTGCTACAAAGCCTTCGTTGCAGTCCATTCGGCGTAGTTCACTACAGCCTCATGGACCACTGCCTTGCCTTTGCAGCAACCTCGACTCGTGAATAATTCAGGTTGGTAAAGAGATGCCTACGAATGACAAGAGCAGAAACTCGTTACAGTCCGTTTTTGAAGACCCCTCCACCCTCCCCATGCGGTTCAAATGAACTGTGACGCGCTCTTTTTCGCTGTCTCAAAAGCACTATCAAGGAAAGGTTTGTGCAGACCGGTATTCAAATAAAATGTTGATAAATGTTACAATAAATCAGCAAATACAATGGAAGGCCGCTGCTCGTTTTTCGGTGAAATCGAGTGCATAAATCTGTTCTCACCGTCCCTTACAGTGCAATCGGTATTTTTTTGAATCATCCAGTCTATTAAAGGAATGCTTAGACAGATATTTTCACTTCTTGCCAAAAACAAGCGCGGCTTGACTTTGCACAGGATTGCACATGCACTGGGCCTATCGATTGCAGACAGGCCCAAGCTGGAAAAGAGTCTCAAGGAACTGGAGAACAGAGGTGCTATTCTAAAGATCAAAAACCGGTATATCGCCCATCAGAGGTCGAGCATCGTCAGGGGAAAAATCATCTCAGTTCATCGAGGGTTTGGATTTGTCCGGCCTGAGGACGACTTGATGGAGGACATTTTTATCCCGTCGCGCCACTTCGGGAAAGCCAGGCTTGGAGATGTCGTAGAGGTTTTTTATAAAGAAAAAACAGGACAAAATCGGCATGAGGGAAGAGTGATTCGGATACTGAGTCAAGAAAGGCACGACGTCATCGGTTTGTACAGGGAGAGGAGGGGACTTGGATTTTTTATGCCTTGGGACTCCCCTGCTTTTGAAGAGATTCCTCTGAGAAAAAAGGCCGGACTGAAGGATGGAATGGTCGTGAAGCTCGAAAGAGAAGCTCTGGCAGTGAAGGAAATTCTTGGCTTCCCTGATGATCCTGGGGTGGATACGCGAGCGGTTATAGAAAGATTCGCTTTAGCCTCCCGATTCATGCCGGAATCTCTAGCCGAAGCGGAAAAAATTTCCCAGACGCCCGTGGCCAAAGACTATGAAGGAAGAGCAGACTACCGAGAATGGCGGACGGTGACTATCGATGGTCCCGATGCTCAGGATTTTGATGATGCGGTCAGCATAAAAGCCGGGAAAAACGGACACTTTCACCTGGGAGTTCATATCGCCGACGTCTCGCACTATGTTAAACCGGGATCAGCTCTTGATCTTGAAGCTTTGCACAGAGGAACGAGTGTCTATTTCCCTGATTTGACGCTTCCGATGCTGCCCGAAAAGCTTTCCAATAATGTCTGCAGCCTTCGGCCTAAGGAGGACAAGCTTACGATCTCCGTTTTGCTCGAGGTCGATGGGGAAGGACGCAGCGTGCAGGCCCAATTTCTGCCTTCTCTCATCCGGACGGTAGAGAGGATGACCTATGAGTCCGTCTACGGGATATTCGAAGGGGATAAACCCATCAGGAAAAAGTACCTCCATCTGGTTCCGGACTTGCTCCTTATGCGGGATTTGGCGCGTCTTCTGAGAGCCAGGCGGAGGCGCGAAGGAAGCCTGGACTTCGACCTTGCTGAGCCCCGGTTGATTTATGAGGGGTCGTCGCTGCTCGGTGTTGTCCCTGCTGAAAGGAATGAGGCGCATCAGCTCATCGAAGAGTTTATGGTTGCGGCCAATGAAGCGGTTGCAGCCTTTCTGTCCGAACGGGGAGCACCCATGATTTTCAGAGTCCATCCCCCTCCGGCAACGGATGATCTTGTCAAACTTAAGGACGTCTTGGCTCTTTTCGGCATATCTCTCAAGGCAGTCGGCGGGCTGCGGTCAAAGGATTTGCAGCTTGCCCTGCTGCAAGCCCAAGGCACTCGTGAAGAGAAATTCATTGCACTGCAGGTTCTCAAGAGTTTACGGCTGGCTGCCTACTCCTGTGAAAACCGGGGACATTACGGACTAGCCAAGGAAGTTTACACTCATTTCACTTCGCCCATCCGCCGTTATCCCGATTTGGTCGTTCATCGTATCTTGAAGACGGTTCTTCTGGACAAAAAAGCCCAGGCCGCAGAGCTTTCTTCCGTGGCGCATCACTGCTCGGAACAGGAAAGGAAGGCGGATGATGCCGAGCGCGAACTCATCAAGTGGAGAATTTTCCGCATGCTTCGAGCAAGACTCGGGGATGAGTTTAAAGGTGTCGTGACCGATATCTCCCGGGCAGGGCTTATCGTAGAACTCGAAAATCACTTTGTCGAAGGGATTCTTCCATTCGCGGATTTGGCCGGTGATTATCATTTCCAGAGAACGAAGAAATTGCTTGTGGGCAAAGCGACCGGTCATGTTTTATCCCTGGGCACCCCGTTGACCGTCGTTCTTGCTTCCGTGGACCCTTTCCTCAGGCGCATGACCCTCAGCCTCCCGTGATGACGGACCAGGGAGATATGAGCGGAACCGGCAATATGATGTTCTTTTGATCCGATGTCCATGCCTGCGATGATGCCCGCCTGAATTTAAGGGTTTGGCATTTCGTTTCGAGGAACCTATAATGGGGATGAACATTCTTGAGATGGAGTCTGAGGTGAAGACACTCTATTTTGATGCCAAGCTGGACATTTGTTCCCCTCTGAAGGATAAATCTTTGAAGGTGGTGTTGTACATTAAAGGGATGAAAGTCCCGGCGGAGATATCCCCTTACCAGACGGCGGATAATCCGGAAACAGCACCTGTTTTCATTCATGTGCATGCGTCTCAACCTCTTCTTCTGAAGTGGAAGGACAAGTTTTGTATACGGAATGCGGTAGATTCCGTTTCCCAGGGCGAAGGGCAAGTGCTCTACCCTCTCGTTGAAAAGATCCGGAGCCGCGATCTCA
>JAFGNQ010000176.1 GCA_016926925.1 Candidatus Aminicenantota bacterium | reverse complement strand
ATGCCATCATCGAAGGACCAAATGGATCAAATCTTGCATTGTTTGGCTGACCAAAAAATCGGGAATTACACGACAGAAGTCCGATTCTTCCCCAAACAAAGAGTGGGGCACTTTGATTTTTCTCTTTTTTTGAAGAATACAAAAAATCTTTCCAGCGAATATCCCTTGATCAAAGGGATCTTCAGCAAGGGGAATGCATCCCAAAACATTCAAGCCTGGTTCGACATCCATTATTCGGATGTGGCCGTTTTTACTGGAGAGGAGCCTGTAACCCTTAGTCGATGCAGCTCTCTTGCTGAACAGACATTCCAAACGATCGGAAAAGCTCTCCCGCCCGGCGGTATGATGTTTGTTTCGGTCATCACCGACATAGCATGGGATATCGCGAGTATGCTCCACCGTGTAACGAGACAGTGCTTGAGCATGCGGACTCTCTCCATTCCACCGGTAGCCACCCCGTTGGGGCGCCTCCTTTTTATCAGCGGTTGCCGAAGCATCAAGAGCCAAGCGTTTGATGTCCAGGGATCAAGCCGGCTGGCTGGAGAGAAAGCGCCCAATCCGGAGGTCGAGAGGCAATTTTCTCAAAAGATTCAGACACAAATCCATAACTACTTTCTACAAAAAGATCAAAAGAAATTCACCGGATTGCATCGGGCTGCTCGATCAAATGCCAAGGATGTCTTGAAAAGATTATCCATCCCTTAAATCATCCGCGCGATTTTTTCGTTGAGCATTCCAGCCTCTTGTCGGAGGTGGATGAGTCAATCCGGCTTTAAGCTTGACAAAACAATTTCAAGAAATAGAATGATATGACTGTGCATTATTTCGAGGAATTCATAAATATCTGAACCGTGAGTCCCCATAAAATATCGTTGAAGCAAATATCTTATGCTTCTTTTTTTAAGCCTTTATTTTATAAACCGACTTCTCAACCCGGGATAGAAAATCATCCCAGGAATCATCTCAAAAGATGATTTACAGAAACGCTTTGATAAGTAAAAATAAAAAGAAATATGACATTCCCGCAATACAATCAAAGCCGGTATCTTTGACATGCCTATAATGCGCAGCATAAACAACGGATATAAGGCATGGAAATCAGCCGGCTTGATACGGATATTGCTTAAGTTTCGATTGCTGACATATCCTTATCTCAATCTTCGAGGTGGAATCATGACTTTAAAAGAGAGAATCCGCATAAGCGCCTGGGTATGCCTGTTTTTGGCTTTAATTCCCGTTTTCGCTCACAGTGCGGATTTACAGGTTAAGGTGGTTGTCGACCTAGCCAATGTCCGTTTGGAAGCAGCCCTGGACAGCCAAATCATAGACCGTGTCGCTCGTGACACCATCCTCCTTGTCTACAAAAAGGAAGGCGAATGGTATTTCGTCAAACTCGCTGCCAGCGAAGGCGGTTTCGAAAAGGCCGGATACATTCATCAAAGTACAGTGGCCGAAATATCCGAACAGATCCCCCGGACAGAATCATCTGCCGCAGTTCAGGAGCCGCCCGCCCAAAAGGCCAAACCCTCTGCAGAACCGATGCCCGTCCAAGCTCAAATCGATACATCTGTTTCCACAGATGAAAAAGACCTTCTGCAAATGAAAAAGATCGCCAAGCAAATAAGAAGACAATCGATCGCTTTCCTGACGATAGTCAAGAAAATGAAGCCGGTCAAAGTCGAGAGCACGCAAACCCGTACCGTTGAAATGGTTCGGATCATCATCGACGGCTGTCGTGTTTTTGAGGCGATGGATGAGGGGTCCCGGGTGATTTTCAATCCCAGGATCAATGATGAGTACGCGATCCTCGAAAAAAATGACGGACTCTACAGGATACAGCTCCAGGACGGCCGCGACGGCTGGATCCGCGAATCGTGTATTCAGACATTCGCGATCCAGAAGGAAGAGAAAAAAATCGAGTTCGAAGGCATCGACACCAAGGAGATCAATTCCTACATCGAAGTCGCGGAACAAATTTTCAGCCGGATGGTTCAAGACAAAACAGTCGCCGACCAAGCCATAGACAAGTACAGAGATAAAACGACGGGAAGATTGTTCGGAACCAAGGAAATTCATGAGACCTACGCCGACGTTGCTAAATATTTCGATTACGCCTTCAATTTTTATGAAGGCTACATCCGAAACCAGGGGATTCTTGAGATGAGTGCCGATTCTTTTCTTTCCAGGCTGTCGGCCTGGGCAGAAGTTCTTTTCGGCACAACGTCGTTCCAAACCGAATTTCTAACGGACCCTCTCGAAGAAGCCAAAGGCACTGTCAGAGATATTTCAGTCGGCGGGAACTTGTCGATTTCGGACAGCTCAACAATACAGGTCCAATTTTCAAATAAAAAAGATATCATTCAAAGCCCCTACAGCAATACGACCGTAGACGCCGGATACAGCTATCAGGGCGGTGGCAAGCTCCGGTTCGCTGCAGGAGTCAATTACAGCCGATATGCAGACGAAGACAACGACTTCAACAATTTCAACCGCATGCAGCTCCGTGGATCGGCCGACTACAAGCTGGCGCCGACTGCCGACTTCTCCTTGGATTATTCTTATTTCAACAACGACTACACATCCGACAGCAACAACAGCTATGCTTCACACGTCATTGCAACCGGGTTGGACCTGCGCAACTCCTCCCGATCCCGTTTTATTTTTTCTTTACTTTCCCGGTTTCAATCCAGCAAATCTGAAATTCATAACTTGAACGACATTGCACCCTCGATCACCTACGAGCGGAAAGGCGACGGTTCTTTGCTCAGCTTGAGCCTGAAATATCAACGGCTCGATTTCAGCGAGATCGACCTGAAAGATTACAGCACTCTGACTCTTTCTCTTTCCAGGAGAGGAAGCGGTCCCGGCGTGACATCCCTCATCGACCTCGCCCTCTCTTCGAAAAGTTACCCGGGAAACGATCTTCAGAGCTATGTCCAGGTCCGAGGCCGGTATTCCCGCTCGAGTATCGGTGTGCAATCATCCTACTTCACTACCTCGATGTACACGAATTTCTATGCAAATTATTCGGCTGTAAATTTTTCGGATCTTCGCATTGATTTCGGAAAAAACGGAGCCTCGTTTTTTGGAAACCTGTCAACCAGCTTCAGAATCTGGCACAGTCCTGGAGATGAAACCCAAGGTCCCGTTAAGCCGCATGTGGCGGACATTTATGCCAAACTGGGCATCCGGTACAAAACCTTTCGCATCGGCCCCACATTCGGCGCCCACGCGCTCTTGTCTTCAGAGGAGGGCGTTGATTTCTTAAAAAGGGACGGCAACCTCATTCGATTCGGCGGAATGGCTGAAGGGACGCTGTCTTTTCCTCATGACATCACTCTGAGAGTTTCCGGAGCCTATGAGTACGGTATGGTATACAACGAAACCATCGCCATAGACTCCGCAACAGGAGACTTCCTTACGGGCGATCTGCTCCAGCGACATCCCACCACTCTCCAGATCGACGCGGATTTGAACGCTCCGCTCTTCTCGAATCTTGAGCTCATTGGAAGAGCCAGCTATTATAAAATCAATACGGATATGGATGCCGCTTTGAGCATAAATCCGGTAACAAGCAACTCGCGGTTTATCCTGGTTTTTGGGATACGCTACCGCTACAATTAGGAGGGGAGATCATGAAGACTTCATATAATGTCATTTCCCGCATGAAAAAAAATATTATCATCGGGATCATTGCATTCGGAATGATATGCGGTTTTTCTTTCGGACAGACCTTTGATCCGGAGAGCATTATTCAGGATAAAGAGTTCAAAAAAGAACTGCAAAGAATCAACAGTCAGCCGAAGGCGGAAAATATATTCCTTCGTATGGCCAAGGGAGTTCTGACGCTTAAGGACAGGGTCGATTTTTGCGAAGAACTGTGGGACGGAGCCTTCACCAAACAGATCGAGGTCATCATGGATGTCCCCGTAGAAAAATGGAATATGGCCGGATGGGGATATAACGAGATCCAAAACGTCAAACAGATCGTGAGCGCCAACAGGAAAAACGCACTCGTGCACCAGCTCAAGGATAAGGGTGCTTACCTGGCAATGGCTGTCTCCCTTTTCTCGATCGCCAACGACATCTATAAAGGCATAGAAGGAGAAGACGCTATGCTTTTGAAAGCAGTTCTGGATTCCTACAGCTTCATGCAGGGCTATGTCATGAACAAATTAGGAATCGGCATCTCCAATATCGCCACGATGGGAGCCAATATAATCGCATTTTCATTGAATCTGTTTATCAGCGACGTATTCGACAGATACGAAGATTACTGGTGGACCGGGTACATGCAGTACATGGAGAAACACTACAATTTCGAGAGTTGGTACGAACTTGCCCAGGCTCAGGGAGAACAAGGGATCAAAGCAAGACTGTACGAGTTCTGGGATGATGCCCTACTCAATGCCGGCACTCACAATCAGGGAGAAACGAGAACCATCTCTCAGGCAAGCAATGCCGAGCGGCTGTATAAAGAGAAGTTCGCTGCCTATTACTACAGCCAGTTCGTCTACAAGCCGTTCCTCAAGGAGAAATTCGAGGAGGCGGCCGCCCTGGAAGCTTATGAAAAGGAAAAATTGGCCCGCCAGAAATACCAAGACTTGATGCAGTTGATACGGCAGATCGACCTCCTACGCAAGGCGATTGCGGATGCGGAAAAATTGAAAGAAAAGGAGGAAGAGGCCAAACCCGTCTCCCTTTCGATCACTCCCGCCGGCGTGACGCTTAAAATCGACGAAACCGTGAGCTTCAGAGTGCTGGCCAAGGACGAAGCCGGAAAATACGAAGATGTGACCGCCGCTTCGCTGGCAAATAAATCTTTTACCGCAAAGGAACCGGGAACCTTCAGGGTCACTGCCAACTATGAAGGCCTTACGGCAACAGCGACCATCACCGTTGAAAAGCCCGAGGAAAAAGAGGAGGATGTCGATCAGGCTCTGGACGATATGGAGGGCGATGAGGAAGAAGAAGACATCTGTTCCCGCGGATATCTTGTAGATCTTATCGCACGGCTCAATGACCTTGTCAGCCAGGCAGGGATCAGGAACGCGAAGTTCGCAATTTATACGAATAAATTCGAAAAAGAGGTCAACGATCAAGCTGCGGATCCCTGCACCAACGGAATCGTAGCCTATTCCTTTTATAATGCTCTGTTGATAGCCGCAGAGCTTGAAACCATCATCGATGGCATCCAAGAGGTGAGTACGGAAATCATCATGCTTTTGGGAATCTGCCCGGACCTTTCTCAACAAATGCAGTCCGAGGGTTTTTCCGTTAAATCGGTCGTCAAGAGCATTGCCGGCCTCGGCGGGTATGAGAGCCGTCTGGCGAATATGAGATCCCGTCTCGGTGAAAAGGGTTGTGACGAAAACGAAGTCCAACAAAGCGGAGAGAGAATCAATCCTCTGGATGTTGATCCAGATTTCGCCCAGGACGGCGGCCTCATGGTCGAAATCCCCGGTGATTCCGTCGATAACGATGCCGATGGCCTTCAGGACGAAAGCCCTGAAACTCTGGCAGCCAACAACATCATCCTGGTTCTTTTCGATTCGGGAAGTGCCAAAGACGATGTCTTCAGCGTATCCGTCAGCGGCCGGGGCACATTGGGAGTGACGCCGAAAGGGGGCCGCCAGTCGTTCGGGATTACTCTACCAGAGGGAAACTATACGGCTACTATCAGAGTCATCAATGCACCGGACAATGTAGGCACGTTCACACTTTCCATCTACGAAAAAGGAGTGCAGATCGCTACTTTATCCGGGGCCCCTCCTGAAGGAGGAGTGGCGGTACTTCCCTTCTCGGTTCGTTCCGTCAATTGAATGGGATCAATACGGAGACGCCAATACGGAGAAAAGGCATCGATCGTTTCTCATGCCTCGACCGGAGATCAGGTGTATTCATTGATCACAGCAGTACGTAAGGCTATTGAAGAAGCATCGGGATGCTCTCACCCCTCTCCTGACCGGAAATTCCACAAGCATGAGGAATATCTTTCCTATGGCCTCAAAGCATCCCAATTCCGGGATTTGTTGGAAATTTTCCGACCTCGATTCCTT
>JAFGNQ010000175.1 GCA_016926925.1 Candidatus Aminicenantota bacterium | reverse complement strand
CCACCATGCGACTCAAACAGACAGTGACTCACTCTAGTTTCTAATGCAGCTTGCGGCTCATAAAGCCTAGGCCTCGCTCTTTTCCCTGGTTTCAAGTATGTTAATCACGGAAACGGACTGGATTCCATCTCTTTAGCTATAGTCAAAACTCTTTTGCCTGAAGAATCCGTTTTAGAGATTTGGGCCATCTCTTCTCAGTTTATAAGGTCAATCGTATTAAAGGGTTCGTCCCATACAAAGTCTAATCGGCCTCCGCCAATTTCGCTTTTCTTTCGTCTGCCAGAACCTTTTTTCTCCCTGTAAGATGAGTGTTTCCTTCTGGCCTTGTTCTGCTCTCAGTGATCTTAATTGAGAATCTACCGCATCTATTCTCTCGCTGTAGTCGTTTTCAATTTCATTTCTCATAATAAAGCCCTTCTAATTTAAGCCCCACTCTCCGCCTCTTCCTAACATTAGCCGACAGTTTGTGGACTGATGGCGAAAGCGTGATGCATTTTTTTCAACCTTTTGGTCAAAATATGGCCAAAGGGAATTCCACAATCTCCACAATCTCCATTGACTCTCTATTGATTAATTGATATTCTCATTTCGAGAAGAGGTAGGGGGTACATATGAGGGTTAAATGTTCCAACTGTGGAACTGATAATACCCAAGACTCTGAGTTCTGTAAGAAGTGTGGTACTCAGATTAGAGAATCTAAAGAGGAGCCTATTCCCACACGAACTTTGGAAGCATCCAAAGAAGAACTAACCACAGGCTCAACATTTGCAGGACGCTACCAGATTATTGAGGAACTTGGGAAAGGGGGGATGGGGAAGGTCTACAAAGCCGATGATATCGAACTCAACGAAAAGGTCGCGCTCAAACTTATAAGGCCTGAGATCTCTGCGGATAAAAACACTGTTGAGCGGTTCCAAAACGAGTTGAAATTCGCCCGGAAGATCGTCCACAAAAATGTCGGCAGGATGTATGACCTCGGGAAAGAAGAGGGAATCTATTTCATCACGATGGAGTATGTCGAAGGCCAAGATTTAAAAGGATTGATTCGGCAATCGGGTCAATTGGCGATCGGAACCACAATATCGATGGCCAGGCAGATTTGTGAAGGTTTAATGGAAGCCCACAAGTTGGGAGTTGTACACCGGGATTTAAAACCCAGCAACATCATGATCGATAGGGATGGCCAAGTTCGCATCATGGATTTTGGGATCGCACGCTCATTAAAAGGAAAAGGCATTACCGGTGCGGGAGTGATAATTGGGACTCCTGAATACATGTCCCCGGAGCAGGTGGAGGGGAAGGAAGTCGACCAACGCTCGGACATCTATTCTCTGGGCGCGATTCTGTTTGAAATGGTAACAGGAAGAGTGCCATTCGAGGGAGATACACCTTTTACTATCGGTGTTAAACACAAAAGCGAGATTCCTCAAGATCCCAGGGAGATAAATGCACAGGTTCCCGAGGATCTGAGCCGTATCATACTGAGATGCCTTGAGAAGGACAGGGAAACGAGGTACCAGAGTACAGGCGAAATCCGTTCGGAACTTAAGAGGATTGCCGAAGGATTGCCTTCAACAGAGAAGTTTGTTCCTCTCAAAAAATCCATGACCTCTAAGGAGATCACGGTAACATTTGGTAAGAAGAAACTTCTTATCCCAGCTCTAGCGATCCTCGTTCTTACTGTTATTTCAGTGATTGTTCTTCTCTTTCTTCATAAAGAAGCTCCTGTAGAGCACTCAGTGGCTGTCATAACCTTCGAAAACCAGACCGGCGAACGGTCTTATGACTACCTGCAAAAAGCCATTCCCAACCTACTCATCACGAGTCTTGAGCAATCTAGAAATATCCGGGTTATCACATGGGAGAGAATGCACGACCTCCTCGTGCAAATGGGGAAAGGAGATGTTGAGGTCATTGACGGTGATTTGGGCTTCGAGTTGTGCCGTCAAAATGGCATTGAGGCCATCGTGCTCGGAAGTTATATCAAAGCGGGCGAGATGTTCGCCACAGACGTTAAGGTCCTAGATGTGATCACCAAAAACCTCCTCAAAAGCACGAGTTCTCGAGGAAAAGGGATCGACAGCATCCTCGAGAGACAGATCGATGAACTGAGCCGGGAGATTTCCAAAGGCGTTGGATTGCCTGCCCGAATGGTTGATGCTGTCAAAACACGGATCACCGACGTCACAACAACATCTATAGAGGCCTATGATTATTACTTAAGAGGAAGAGAGGCCTCCGACAAATTCTATCATGAAGAGGCGAAGCAGTATCTCGAAAAAGCTGTGGAGCTCGATCCTCAGTTTGCTGTCGCATATCTCTACCTCAGTCACGTATATTTTGAGCTGCAAAGCCGGGGAGATGAAAGAAATGAAGTTTTGAGGAAGGCTAAGGAGTATTCTGAGAAAGCCACCGAAAAGGAGAGGCTTTATATCCTCGCCGAATATGCATCATCCATCGAGAGAGATTCAGAGAAGAAGGCTCGCATTCTCAAAGAACTGACGGAAAAATATCCAAAGGAGAAAGATGCCCATTATGAATTGGGTTTTTATTACCATGGCAGAGATTTATTCGAGGAAGCCTTAAATGAATACCAGAAAGCTCTGGAATTGGCTCCTGCTGACGGGTTTATCATGAATGCACTCGCTTATGCATATTCGGATATAGGAAATTATGAAAAAGCCATCGAACATTTCCAGAAGTATGCGACTTTCTATCCCGAAGATGCCAATCCTATCGACTCCATGGCAGAGCAGTATTTTCGGATGGGACGTCTTGCTGAGGCAATCGTGAATTATAAAAAAGCCCTGGAGATTAAACCTGATTTTGGTGTGGGATTCCGGATTGCTTACATCTATGCATTAAAGGAAGATTATGCTGCATCCATGTTATGGCTCGATCATGACATCAATAGCGTGCCGGTTCCCGGAATAAAAGCCGAGGGATTTTTATGGAAAGGAGTTTACAATTTCCTTCTGGGAAAGAAAGAGAGTTCTTTCAGCAGCCTGACTGAGGCAGAGAAATGGGCTGAGGAAGCGGATGATTGGCCCCGAAAAGTATCACTCGATTACATGAGAGGATGGTGGTATTACGAACTGGAGGAGCTTGAGCTCAGCAGCGAGTATCTTCAAAAAGCGTGGGATGTCCTTCTTTCATTCTTCACAAATTCTAAAAGCTGGCGTGCTGTTAGCGATTTTAATTTCGGGCTTTTGGATGTGAAACAGGGGAAAATGGAATCCGTACAGACAAGGCTGAATGAGATAAAATCCTTCCTGCCTGAATTGAATCCGAATGCAAAAAAAAGAAGTGCCTATCAGAGTGTCATTCTTGAGGCAGAAATAAAGATGGCCCAAGGCTCTCCAGGAGAAGCCATAAGGGTCATGGAAAAAGCTATACTCCCGGACATTCCTACACTTCACACGGATACTATCGGTCCCTATAATATGCCGCTCATGCGGGATGTTCTGGCGAGAGCTTACTACCAGAATGGAGATTTGGACAAAGCGATTGCCGAATATGAGAGGCTGATCACCTTTGACCCGGACAGTCGAGACAGGCATCTTATCCATCCGAAATATCATTTGGAGCTTGCTAAACTGTATGAAGAAAAAGGCCTGTCCTCCAAGGCCATCGCACAGTATGAGAGATTCCTCGACTTCTGGAAGGACGCTGACCCGGGGATAACTGAGGTTGATTATGCGAGGGAGAGGCTGGCGGGGTTGAGATAGCTGCTACGTGTGAAAAAAGCTCATCCGATTGCTACATCTTGAAAGAGTCTGCTATTTTATCAAGCTTTTATTCATTCTATGCGAGGGCTGCTATTTGTTTCACTATTCCTGACCCACCTAGTACTATGATCAAATTCAAAATATTTTTACTATAGCCGATGGGAGACCCTTGCGTCTTGCTATCAGCCTTTGCGTTTTAAGTTTCGTCGCGATGTGATACAATTCCGGCTTGCCCGAGTCGTCTTCGGGTATTGAAATAGTTTTTACGATTTCAATTCTTTTGGAGGGAGATTCTGAATGAAATCCAAATCTAATTCGAGTGTTTTTTCCGCTTTTTTGTTTGTATTTTTATTTGCTTTCTTCATCGCGCCGGCTTTCGGCCAAGCCATTAAATCTCCGCCCCCACGGTCCGAAGGGGACGGGCCTTTTCAAAAATTGATCCTTCACGGCGTGATCGTTATCGACGGCACCGGTGCTCTTCCTCTAGGGCCGGCTCAAATCGTGATAGAAAACAACATAATCAAATCCGTCAACATAGTCGGAACCCCCGGTCTCCCCATACCCGATCCCCCAGAAGAGAAGGATGGCGAGAAAGTTATGGATCTGAGAGGACACTATGTCCTCCCCGGTTTTGTCGATATGCATGAGCACATCGGCTCCACCGAGGGAACGCCCGACGAATATGTCTACAAACTCTGGATGGGACACGGCATCACGACCATTCGCGAAGTCGGCACCCGAAACGGACTCAAATGGCTCATCGAGCAAAAGACGAAAAGTGCGAACAATGAGATCACCGCACCCAGGATTTTTCCTTATCACGTCGTCTCTACCCGGGATCCGGATGATGCACGGAAGCAAGTGCAGAGAAATGCGCAAGCCGGTGTCGACGGCGTCAAGATCTTCGGCCTGACTCCCAAAGTCTATGAAGCCGTATTGGACGAGGCCCGTAAATTGGGGCTGAGATCGGCCTGTCATCTGGCGCAGAACGCTGTCGGCCGTACAAACATGCTCGATTTGGCTCGTTTGGGTCTGACGACTATGGAGCACTGGTACGGACTTCCGGAATCGCTCCTCGATCACAGCACCATCCAAGACTGGCCGCTCGATGCGGTTTACCAGAACGAACAGGATCGATTCGGAAACGCAGGCCGGTTGTGGTCTCAAGCCGCACCTCCGTACAGCGAAAAATGGAACGCGGTGATGAACGAGCTGATCGAGCTAGATTTCACCCTGGTTCCGACGTTCACCATCTATGAGGCGAGCCGTGACCTGATGCGTGTCCGGAGAGGGGAGTGGCATGAGGAATACACGCTCCCTCTGCTCTGGAGATTTTACGAGCCCAGCCGGGTTTCACACGGGGCCTACTGGTATTACTGGACCACCGAAGATGAGGTGGCCTGGCGAAAGAACTACCAGCTCTGGATGACTTTCGTCAACGAGTACAAGAATCGGGGCGGACGGGTGGTCATGGGTGCGGACAGCGGTTTCATCTATAAACTTTTCGGCTTCGGATTCATTCGTGAATTCGAAATGTTCCGGGAAGCGGGCTTCCATCCGCTCGAAATCGTCCGGGCGGCCACACTCCGGGGAGCGGAAGCCCTGGGAGCAGAAGATAAGTTGGGAACCGTCGAGCCGGGAAAGCTGGCCGACATCATCGTCATCGAGGAGAATCCTCTTCAGAATTTCAAAGTCTTGTACGGCACGGGCGCCATCAAATTGGACGCAGAAAACAAAGCCGTTCGAGTCGGTGGAGTGAAATACACCATCAAGGACGGTATCGTATACGATGCAAAACAGCTGCTCGCCGACGTCAGGGCCATGGTCAAAGAGGCCAAAATCAAAGAAAATTTCGAAATCATTCAACCCGGAGCGAAGAAACAACAGGAGGATTGAAGCTCTTTAAAGATTAGTTTATCCTTTGTGCGGAGCCGGGTGAAAGTACGGCTCCATTAACTTTAGATGCTTTGGAGCGGATATGAGAAGACTATTTCCTCTGATTGTGTTCGTTGTCTTTGTTTGGGGAACGCTTCCTTTCATGGGGCAAGAGAACCATAAAGAATTTATCGACGGCAATGAATGGGGAAGCTTGTCGGCACCGGTCAAGTTGGGGTACCTGCGTGGTTTTGAGGAAGGGCTCAAGATTGCCGAGACCGCAGTTCTGCTCGAAAAAAGAGATGCCTGCGAGGACAGAGTCGATACGGCACTGCTGGACCGAATTGAAAAATGGATTTCGGCTTATAAGGTCGGAGCCGATTATCTCGAACGAAAAGTGGAGCGAACCGACGACCTCTTCCGGGAAGACGAGAACAAGGTGTTGATGGCTGCCGCTGTCCTTCCCTTGGTTTCCAGACTGGTGAGGGGAGAGATCGGAGAGGATGAATTGAAAGAGAGGCTCGCCAAGCTGCGTGAGGTCCTGAAGTGAACTGGAAAGCAGCTTTGATCCTGACGGTGCTGGAAGTAACTGTCCGAGTGCGTCGTCCGCCTGATTTGGAAATCCCCCTAAGCCGCCGCTAACGGAAATGCATGCGTTCAACAAGAAATGATTGACATTCGGATTATATTATATTAATTTTATAGGAAAGATAATAAAAGGAGACTACGATGAAATTTGGAGATATCCTAAAAAGCGCCGAACAGGAAGGCAAGGAAAAGCACGTCCCTGTTATCGAGATCAAGGGGACAAACTCCGTCACGGTCATCGTCGGAAAAGAGGTGCCTCATCCCAACACTGTCGAGCACCATATCGAATGGGTTGAACTCTTCGGCATGAAGCCGAACGGACAGGTTATCAGCCTCGGGAGAGCAACTTTTGAAGCCGTATACGCAGATCCCACAGTGACATTTAAAGTGAAAGTGGATGAATTCAAGTCCTTCTGTGCTCTTGAATACTGCAATATCCATGGGGTATGGCAGAATTGCGTCGAATTGTAGACCCCGGTTCATCCTCTCAGTGAAGGCCGATAAACCGCCCGAAGCGAGTGAGAATTTCTCTTCTTGAATAAGGCCTCATAAGCCGAATGCCGCGTATCTGTGGCGATTGCATTCTTCGTCACATCATACCCGTTCTCCTATTTTGACGAAGAAATCTTGCGTCTGAATCCAATTTTTTAAACCAAAATTACTGATGCGCTCTACTTTTTTTAAAAAATTTCATGAAAAAACTTGACAACACAAACAACATGTCGTACCTTTTATAAAAATAGTAACAACATATTGTATGGATTTCGGGAAAAGGAATAGCAGCCCCTCACGGAAACATTTGGAGTATATTTAAGAGGAGGGCCAGAGAGAGGAATCCCCGTTCTTCCTGCTCCCTTAATTAGCTATGCCTTGGATGGGCCCTCCTCTAAGATACATTTTTTCTTTTCCGATTCTCATAGTGCCATAATCACCTTGCCCGGTCAATCGCCTTTTCAGGTGGTATGGGTGATGATATTTATTTTGCTGTGTTCACCCTTAAAGGCTAATACTTGATCGGAACGATGTCAAAAAAATGATAAAATTGTGTATAATGAGAAAAATCCAACCAGGAGAATCACATGGACTTCCAAAAATTTATTGAGGAAAAAATCGCTGATATCAAGAAAACTGCAGGAAATGAAAAAGTCATTTCCGCCCTGTCCGGCGGCGTCGACAGCTCTGCCTGCACCGTTTTAGCGCATCGTGCTGTAGGCGCCAACCTGAAAACCATTTTTATCGATGACGGATTGATGCGGCACAATGAGCCGCAAGAAGTGGTGGATATCTTTTCCGGATTGGGAATCAGAGTCGATATCATCGATGCCCGGCAGGGGTTTTTCGATGCCCTCATGGGGATCACGGATCCCGAAGTGAAAAGGAAGGCCTTTCGCAACACATTCTACAGCGTGTTCGGCAAAGCCGTGAGGGAAAGCGGTGCGAGGTTTCTGATCCAGGGAACAATTGCCGCTGATATCATCGAGACGAAAGGCGGAGTGAAGACACAGCACAACATACTCGAGCAGATCGGGATCGACCCGGATGCGGATTACGGTTTCAAAGTGATCGAGCCTGTTAAGGAATTATTCAAGCACGGCGTGCGAGATTTGGCCAAAGAACTCGGCCTTCCTGAAAAAATCCATCAAAGGATGCCTTTTCCGGGGCCGGGACTGGCCACGCGAATTGTCGGTGAGGTCACGCCCGACAGAGTCGAGAGGGTGAGAAAAGCCCATGTGATTGTTGAGGAAGAGATCGCTTCTCTGAAACCTTTTCAGGCGTTTGCCGTGCTTCTGAGCGATAAAGGAACAGGCATCGAGGGCGGCAAACGGAAATTCGGAGATATCGTTATCTTCAGGTCCGTCGAGAGCAAGGATGCCATGACGGCTGACGTAACGGAAGTCCCATGGGATATCCTAAAGAGAATCGGCAAGCGCATCACCTCGGAAATCCCGGAGGTGGTGAGGGTAGCTTACGAGATTACGCCAAAGCCGCCGGCTACCATCGAATACATCTGACCTGAATTGTTCATAAAAAAAGCTGATG
>JAFGNQ010000174.1 GCA_016926925.1 Candidatus Aminicenantota bacterium | reverse complement strand
CGGAGAGAGGCACAAGGACAAATTTTCTCTGCGCAATCCTCGGATGAGGGATTTGAAGTTCTTCGGTTTGGATGACATTATCTCCGGCGAACAGGATATCGATGTCGATGACGCGCGGTTTAAGGCTTTGACATGCAGTTCTGCCCATTGTACGCTCGGTTTGCTTTATCCATCGAAGAAGCTCTTCAGGCTGAAGAGCCGTAACGATATCGACGACTTGATTGTAAAACCAGCCATCACTGAAAAATCCAACGGGCTCGGTTTCATAAATGGATGATTTCTTTTTGATAAGAAAGCCTGACTCATCCATCAAGGCAAGAGCTTTTTCAAGATTTTTTTTACGATCTCCGTAGTTACTGCCCAAACACAATAAGTAGTTCATCGCACCATTGCCTCATTTTCTTTTCCGGAAACTTTTGGGTATCGCATTTTTTTAGGATTTCTGGCATTATAGTACAGAAATGCAGAAAATAGAAAAATGGCGAGTCCAGGAATTGGCCATGATGCTTAAATATTTTCACGAGCTCCTCATGCAGGGCAATGACACTGAATGGGCTAATGTTTTTTTGCATTTTCATCATGAAGCTGTCGGAATACTCACTCAAAACGACCTAAAGCTCGGGTCTCTCAAGCGGCTGATTCAGAATATCGCAAACTCATTTGAGGGATTTCACTCATTCACAAATCTTTCTTTAGGCCGTGATGAGCCTGAGGGAAAATTGGAGTGGAACCGGGATTTTCAAAGAGCGAAGGGACGCCTGATATCCATCTTGAGGGAAATCGACAAGCGAACCATCGAATTGACGCATTGATCACACCGTCGGAGCGGTTAAATCTCCAACATTCCAAAGCGCTTGAGCACACGAAGCATGACCAGTGTCACCCAGAGATGATCTTCAATTCCCGATCTTTTTGATGCTGCCTCCCAATATCCCTGCACTTTTTGCTGACTTATTAGCCATTCAAGCGCTCGTTGTATGCCTTTAGTTTCCGGCGCAAATCCTATCATGGAAAGCGCATCCAGGCTGCTTAACAAATCCGTCGCCCAAAAGGGATATGTCAGTTCTTTCCAGTAAGTGGCATTCCTGCGGTCTTCGTATTTGTCCGACTTGAAAAAACGGCTTATCAGCAATTCACCCGCTTTCCAGGTTTCTTTCCGGTGTCTCCAGGTTGGAGATGCGGATAGGGACCGAAGGACCATTCCCGTAACCAGGTGGGAGGATGGTTGGGATTTGTCCGGTTTAACCGGGTTGAGTTTTGTCTGGGCTTCGAAGTTATAACGGCTTTTCAGTTCTTTCTTGTCGATGGTTCGATAAGGGATGACCCAACCTCCGTCATTCTGCCTATGCCTCATGAACCAGCGGAACCCCTTCTGTGTTCGAGGATCGTTATCTTGTCCGAACAAACACAAAACATGGAGGGTAAGGGCATGGTATGTCGGGGCGTACTCATTCAGGTAGGCCCCCCGGAAATCTCCCTCTCTTGTCTGGGTAGAGTAGAGAAACTTAATCAATTTTTGAACGCCCTTGTCTTCGGAAGTGCACCCGAAGTTATAGAGTAAAAATGCGTTTTTCAGTGTATCCACGATGTAGTAGGTTTTTTCCCAGCGGGGCGGGCCTTCGTATTTTTTCTTTCCCCAACCGCCGTTGGACCTCTGGCTTTGCAAAATGCGTATTCGGGCAGCAAATTTCTTGAGGTTTTTCTGTTCTCTGTCGGTTGGTACATCAAGGATATCCTTCTTCATCCAGTAGAGAATAGGGAGGTTTCCTCTAGCCAGCAGGAACTCGATGGCTTTGTTCGTGTTTGCTTTCATATGGCGGAAATCCGGGCTATTTGTGTTTTTCAGGATTCAAAATGATGCATAGGAACTCGAAAGGTTCTTCGAAGGGGTTCTTGAACTGGTGCTTTTCTCCCCCATCGATAAAAAGACTTTTTCCTGGGGATACTTCAATCTCCTGTCCCGAGATATCGACGACATAGCCTTTTCCCTTTTCAACTTTAACGACATGTTCGTGCGGATGGACATGATAAGGTGTGTTTCCCCCTGGAAGGACTCTGAACCTCCTCATGATAATATTTGTCGAGCCGTCTTGCGGTCCGATAAGGATCTGCTGTTTGACATAGTGGATACCCTCTTCGCGGACATCGATTTCAGGCACATCCGAATTATTCTTGATAATCATATTCCTCTCCTTAGGAAGCATAAATTTTATTCCATGTAGGAAACTCCTGTCAATTTTTTACAATAAATTGTTTGATTCAGGACAAAATTTAAGATACATTCTATGGTCATTCAGGATGCCAAATGATCAAATATTCCTGACTATCAACACCCCTGGGAGGTTTTTATGAACAAGCTCATTTACCTTGACAACGGGGCCACATCTTTCCCCAAACCTGATGAAGTATACGTTTTCATGGACCGATTCTACCGAAATTTTGGAGTGAATCCCGGGCGTTCCGGCTATGATCTCTGCATGGAAGCCGGAGAGGTTGTGGAGGACACTCGAAAGATGCTGACAGAGTTTTTCAACGGTGACGATCCGAACAGGCTTTGTTTCACATACAATTCCACGGATGCACTCAATCTTATCATTTCCGGCATGTTGAAAGAAGGAGACCATGCCATATCAACGACAGTCGAGCACAATTCCGTATTGAGGCCTCTCTACCACTTGAGCAAATTCAATGGTGTCGAAGTTGATCTCGTTCCGTTTGATACAAACGGCTTTGTGGATCCTGACGCTATCACTAAAAAAATCAAAAAAAACACGCGGCTGGTGATCGTCAATCACGCATCCAACGTCATCGGCACGTTACAGCCCGTGAAAGAGATCGGCCGAATTTGCAGAGAAAAAGAAATTCCGTTCGCCGTCGATGCCTCTCAGTCAGCAGGGAAAATCCCGGTGGACATCAAAGAATTGAATATCGATATTGTCGCCTTCACCGGTCACAAATCACTTTTGGGCCCGACCGGCATCGGGGGGCTGTATGTCCGGGATGGAATAAACATCAGGCATACAAGAGCAGGAGGCACGGGGGTCCGTTCGGCCGTGCGTACGCATCTGGATGAATATCCCTACCGATTGGAATACGGGACCCACAACACACTCGGAATTGCCGGACTCAAAGCCGGACTCAAATGGATATTGGATCAGGGAATGGAAAAAATGCATGAGAAAGAGATGCAGCTTACGACTATGCTCAGGGACGGACTCCAAAATGTGGAAGGAGTCACCTTGTACTGTCAGGATGACTTGTCGGACCATATCAGCGTATTCCTTTTCAATGTCGACGGCTTGGAGGCTTTGAACACGGGTACAATGTTGGACGTGGATTATGACATCGCCTGCAGGACAGGCCTTCACTGTGCGCCTCTGGTTCACGAGCAACTCGGTACTGCAGAGATACACGGAGCTGTGCGTTTCGGAATCGGACCTTTCAACACCGAAACCCATATCGAAGCTGCAATCCAAGCGGTCAAAGAAATCGCGGAATCCAGGCGGAAATAATTATGGACTGTAAGATACGGGCGATATTCTACAGATCTCTGTCAATGACAAGCGCATCGGCGACAATTTCCGACACGGTCTTGATTTCGACTCCCAGTTTATAGTGCTTGTTGAGCTCCATGAGTTGATCGATGCAGTTATGACAAGGCGTGGCAACAACTTTTGCTCCCGTAGCCCTGATCTGGTCGGCTTTGATTCTCCCTGCTTCGATCCGTCTCTGTGAAAATCGCGTCATGGCCAGCTGGCCGCCTCCACCCGCACAACAGAAGTTTTTTTCTCTATTCGGAGTCATTTCGATGAAATGCGCAACGGCCTTGCGAAGAATGAATCTCTGTTCTTCGACAATGCCTCCGAGTCGCACCAGATTGCAGGGGTCATGCAGAGTTACGGGTTTATCATTCTTCGAGGGATCGACCGCAATTTGTCCCGTCTGAATATATCGAGCGATGATCTCCAGTATGCTCTTGACGGGAAACCCATATTTCCGAGACAGCCATTCCGGAGCCTCCCATCTGTTGGAGTTAAAACCGTGCCCGCACTCAGCCAGAACCAATGTTCGGCAATCCAGTTCCTCCATTGCCTGAACCAGACGTCCGGACATGATCCCCGAGGATTGGTCATTCCCGTTATAAAGCCCGTAATTGGTCACATCGAAATTTTCACTGGAAAAAGTCCAATCGGCCTTCGCGGCGTAAAATATCTTTCCGACCGCTGATATGGAAAGCGGGAAAAACATAGCTTCCCTGGGATTGATGGTATAGAGAAATTCCGTCTTTTTTTTGTCAACAGGGAGTCTGGCATTCGGATCAGCGACTTCATTCTGAAGCTCCTCTTCCAGCCATTCGACCGTTTCCAGCCAATCTTCCTTGGAAATCCCCATGTTGTTGCCCTTCTCAATGGCGGTATCAACAGTTGACTGGAGGCCCGGAGGAACAATCCCGACCTCGGCAAGCGCACCTCTTGCCGTCCGAATCAAGTAGGGGATGTTGATACCCATCGTGCAGTTGATCGTGCACCGACCGCATAAGCTGCAGCGGCCGAACAGGGAATCCACCCATTCGCCGATCAATTCATTACTGAGATCCTCGGCACCAACGAGCTTTGAGAGTTTCTTTCCCGAGAAATCGAAAGATTTCTTGAAGACCTTTGTAACCAAAGCCAATTTGTAAGCGGGAACGGATTTCATATCTTTGAGGGTAAGATAATAATGACAAGAGTCGGCACAGAGACCACAGTGAGCGCAGGTGTTCATGTAGGCGGCATATTCCGAATGGATCCGGCTTTCGAAGGACTCGAGAATCCTCCGGCGGTCTTCAACTGAAAGCTTATTGATCCGGTCCTCGAAATCGTTCTGTTTCTGGGTCATTTTTTTATATTCCCTGTTAGGTTTGTTTCTTAAAAAAAGCACCACGGCGGCCGAAAAAACGTCCAAATAGAAAACGGCTGTAGAAAAAAAAGAGACAGTGACGGATCTTTCCGAAAGGAAGGTATAAAAACAGCACTATAGCCGCGGAATAGAAAATGGCAAGGAGGCCCGGTACAAAGGTATACAGCAGTGCCATCCCCAGAAAAACATCCACGAGCAGGTTGGCAGCGAAGTCGTCAGGACAGCTGATCCAGCGCATGTATCCGACCACACTCCGTTTGATAAACAGCCCAAATCCGCAGCCGATGCCAAGAGCCAAAAATGCTTGTAGGAAAATAAGACATAGACGGGATAATGGGACTGCGATTATCGAGGAGGAAAGAAGGAACAGACCGGAAAAAATACCGGCGTGGTAGATCAACCCTGCAAAATAAGTCGGGAGGTGTTTTTGCGCACTTTCTTTTTCCCAGGGTGTCATTCCCCGACCAAAGGCATAGGCGACCCCGTGCTTCCAGTCTCCCTGTGGAACGGCGTAGAGTTTTTTCTTTCCAAAAGAAAAGGTTCTAAGGATGAGAGAAATCAAGAGGGTGCATGTGAAGATAAAGGAGACGATCACAACGTAGCGAAGAATGATGATTGTCGACATACAGGTTTTCAAACACACCCATCAGGCTTGGGAAGACCGGCGAGTTTGCATGCTCCTTTGGCAGGACCTGATGGGAAAAGCTCGAAGATATGTTTTAAGGAGAACCCTGAATTTTTACATACTTTGCGTACCATAGGTGCCAGTTTTTTCTCTACGTAGTAACCCCTAATGTACTCTATGACCTTCCAGTGGTCTTGGGTCAAGCTCTCAAGCCCTTCTTCCTCTTTCGCCAGGGCTAAGGCGATATCCTTGTCCCACTCATCCGGATTGACCATGAATCCTTCTTCATTGAGCGCGATTCTTTTTCCGGCGACTTCTATATCGGGCATATTTCGCTCCTCATTCGAAATTTAACGCCGCATTATAGCACACATCCCTGCAACCGTAAAACACGCATTTTTCTTCTCTTGCACGACACCAGATAAGAATGAACTGAAGTCTTAGGATTAAAGTATGGATGTGATAGCTGATATGGGACAGACTCAGGCATCTTTGTGATGCTTGATGATTTTTCCTTTGATAATGTAGATGACATCCTCGCAAATGTTTGTTGAGAGGTCCGCAATCCGTTCAAGGCTGTTGGCAATGCGGATCAGCTGAAAAGATCTATCGATAGTGGCCGGGTTGGATACCATATGTGTCAGCAACTCCCGACTAATCTGATCTTTCAAATCATCTATGATCGAGTCTCTTGTGCATACGCTCAAAGCAAGATCGGGGTCCTCTTTGATGAAAGAGTCGATAGCGTCTTTGACCATCTGGGTTGTGATTTGAGCCATATAGGGGATGTCGATCAAGGGCTTCACTGAGGGGCGTTCGACTAAAAATACTGCGCTTTCTGCAATGTTAACCGCCAGATCCGCCATCCGTTCCAGATCATTGTTCATTTGGGCGATCATCATGATCGTCCTGAGGTCCTTGGCCGCAGGTTGGAATTTGGCGATAAGGGTCGTGCAGAGTTCCTCGATTTCGATCTCGAGATCGTTAGCTTTGGACTCGTCCTCTTCCATGATCTGTTTCAGCTTGTCCGGCTCTTTGTTCAAAAGTCCGCTTATGCACTTGTCAATCATTCTATCAACATGTGACGCATATTCAATCAGTCTTTGTTTGAGCATGGTTACTTCTTTGGCAAGCATGCTGACCTCCTTTTTTTCTATGTCATCGCTTCATTCAATAGATGCTGGCATGGGGCTTCTCAACCGAATTTGCCCGTCAAATAGTCTTCGGTCATTTTGTTTTTAGGAACCGTGAAGAGATCATCCGTCGGCGCAAACTCCATCAGTTCTCCCAGGTACATAAAGGCAGTAAACTGAGAAACCCGGGCAGCCTGCTGCATGTTGTGAGTCACGATGACGATGGTGTAATTTTTTCTAAGATCTTCGATCAACTCCTCGATTTTTCTTGTAGAGATAGGATCCAAGCTGGCGCAGGGCTCATCGAAGAGAATAACATCCGGTTTAACCGCCAGGCACCTCGCAATACACAACCGTTGTTGCTGCCCGCCCGATAATCCCAGGGCACTGTCCTGGAGTCTGTCTTTGACCTCGTTCCAAAGAGCAGCATCCTTGAAAGACTCCACAACTCTCTCTCGGATTTTGTGCCTGTCTCGCCATCCGTTGATTTTGAGTCCGTAGCTCAGGTTGTCGAAAATGCTCTTGGGAAAAGGGTTCGGTTTCTGGAAAACCATACCCACACGCCTGCGGATGTCCACCACATCGACGCCCGCACCGAAAATATCTTGGCCTTCGAGCATGATTTTCCCTTCGTGGTGCGTCTTCGGTATGAGCTCGTTCATTCGGTTGAAAAGACGAATAAAGGTTGATTTGCCGCAACCCGAGGGGCCGATCAGGGCGGTCACGTTATTTTCATAGATATCCATGTTTACATTTTTCAGAGCCTGCACTTTTCCGTACCAGAAATTCAAGTCTCTGACTTCTATTTTGACTCTATTGCTCATGGGCAGTCCTCTGTCGTTGTCTTATTATGATTGCCGCCAGCGAAATGACCAGCACCAGCACTAACAAAATGAGCGCACACCCGTAGGCAATCTGCGTCTGCGCTTCAGGATGCGTTCCTTCAGTCATCAAGGCAAAGATATGATACGGCAATGCCATGACTTCTCCCAAAAAGGATTTTGGGAAACCGCGCGTATAAAAGGTGGCGGCCGTGAACATGATGGGAGCTGTCTCGCCGGCCACCCGGCCTACGCTGAGAATTACCCCGGTCAGGATTCCCGGAGAAGCGGCCGGGATGGTGATTTTTTTTATGGTCTGCCAGTGGGTGGCGCCTACGGCCAGAGAGGCTTCTCTGAAAGACTGCGGCACTGCGAGCAGTGCTTCCTGCGATGCGGATATGATCTGGGGCAAAACGAGAATACCCAGTGTCAGGCTTCCCGAAAGGGCCGAGACTCCGAAACCCATGAATTTAACGAAAATCCCCAACCCGAATAAGCCGAAGACAACAGAAGGCACTCCGGCCAGGTTGTTGATGCTCATGCGGATGATGTTGATCACAAAGCTTTTCGGCGAATATTCAGTGAGATAGATGGCGCTGGCAACGCCTAGAGGAAGAGCAAAGATGATGGCTCCGGCAACGAGATAAAACGTGCCTACGATGGCCGGCCCGACTCCGCCCGCCGTCATGGCTTCTCTCGGAACCGCTGTCAAAAACTCCCAGGAAATGACCTTGAACCCGCCGACAAAGATAAAATAAATCAGAACTCCTAAAAAGAACATGGTGATACCGATGAAAAGAAAAAGCGAGGAAAAACCGAGGGTTTGTTTTGCTTTCTTGCCGATCATCGTCCCAAACCCAGCTTTAGTCTAAACCTGCGGCTGATGAGTTCTGCGATAATGTTGAACATCAAAGTTATAAAAAAGAGTATGAGACCAATGGCGAATAGGGCGTGGTAATGAATGCTGCCGAATACAGCTTCTCCCATTTCCGCAGCTATGGTCGCTGTCATAGGCCGGACTGGCTGAAAAAGCGTATGCGGTATCACTGCGGCCCCTCCGCATACCATGAGGACGGTCATGGTCTCCCCGATCGCACGGCTCATTCCCAAAATGATGGCTGTGGATATTCCGGAAGCGGAAGCAGGAATCACGACTTTGGTCAGTGTCTGCCATCTGTTAGCACCTAGTGCATAACTTGCTTCCCGGAAACTCTTGGGAACGAAGCTGAGCGCATCCTCGGAAATGCTGGCCACCGTAGGTGTGGCCATAACGCCTAAAATCAAACTTCCCGTGAAGGCGGTAAGCCCTACGGGTAGATTGAGAAGCCGTTGGAGAAAAGGGGCAAGGACGACCATCCCGAAAAAACCGTAGACAATTGAAGGGACTCCTGCCAGGAGTTCAAGAATCGGCTTAAGGAATGCCCTGAGCTTTCTTCCGGCCAATTCGTTGATGAAAAGGGCACTCCCCACCCCGAGCGGAACACAGACCAGAACAGCGCCCGCCGTAACCCATAGCGACCCGAGAATCAACGGCAGGATGCCGAATTCGGCATCTTCGTGAGTGGGGTACCACGACTTCCCGAAAATGAAATCAAAGAAATTGACGTCCTTGAAAACCGGCCCGCCCTCGAGAAAAAGAGTGACGGTGATTCCGATGAGAAAAAGAAGGGAGGCAAAAGCCAGAATGGCAAAGAGGCCTCTTATAGAGCCTTCTCTGATCCTTCTGGCCTTCGCCGTACCCATTGTATCTAGCAGTTAACAATATTAAGGCTTACTTTATAGCGACGAATCCTGCCTTGTCCACGAGTTTTTGCCCTTCGGAACTCATGACATAGTCTAGAAATTCTTTAACGGCGCCTTTGGGGGCTCCATTGGTGTACATGAAGAGCTTTCGCGAGAGGGCGTAAGAGCCGTTGACGACATTGTCTTTAGTGGGTTTGATGCCGTTGACTTGAACACCTTTAACATCATCGGTCAAATATCCCAGCCCGACATAGCCGATGGCTTGGGGAGTTGTGGCGATCGTCGTGGCTACAGCTCTGTTGGAAGCATTGAGAAGCGCATCAGGCCGGACTTTCTCTTTGTCCAGAGCCAGTTCGTTAAAAGTCTCGAATGTTCCGCTGGCGCTGTCGCGGGAGACGACCACGATCTTGCCTTTTTTGCCTCCCAATTCCTTCCAGTCTGATATCTTCCCCGTATAAATATCTTTAATCTGATCCTTTGTCAAGGCGCTGCAGGAGTTCGAAGGATGAACGATGACGGCGATTCCATCCATGGCGACAACGTTCTCGTAGAGTTCGATTCCGTTCTCCTTGGCCTTGGCAAATTCTTTGTCTTTGGCCGGCCGGCTAGCATCCCCGATATCGGCGGTGCCGTCAATAGCCGAAGCGATGCCCACACCGGAACCTCCGCCCTGAACGGAAATGTCGATATCCGAGCGCGTGTTCATGAAAGCTTCGGCACACGACTGGGCAATAGGCAGGACCGTAGTCGAGCCCTTGATGGTGATGGTCTTCTTGGCAGCGAGCGTCATTCCGGTGATGAGGCCGATACTGACTGCCGCACATAAAAAGATATAAAAGAGTTTGTTTTTCACTGATAAACCTCCTGTTAAAATTTAAAATATAATGTCAAGTTTGTGTACAAGTCGTCGCCGGGCTTTTCCCTGCCATCATCCGGGTCCTTGTAAGTCGTGTACTTTATGTTGGGAATAAGCCAGACGTTCTTGGTAACGTTGAAACTGACGGCCCCGATGAGGAAGCTGGGTTCGAATTTGTCGGCAAAAGGAACGTAATCGATTCCGCTCCCCTTCCAGCGTTTCCTGTAGCCGTCACCCGAGTTCATGTCGTAACGGGCGATGATGTCGACTTTCTTGGATGCTGAAAAAACGACAAAGGCAGAAAACACATTATATTTGTATGTCGGCTTGTCTCCCGTGTCAACATCTTCCTCTTCCTGCCTGAAAGCATACTCGACCGCAACGCGTCCCCAGTCACCTGAATAGCTGGCATGGCCGTGGATGAAATAGTCCGTCCAGACCTCTTTCAGTTTTTCATAAGCGCCGTTGATTTCCAGATGGAAACCGCCTGTCTTGTAGCCGACCATTCCATAAATCTTCTTGCCTCTGTCCGCTTCGCCCTTATTGGAAGATCCCTGACCGAACATCACTTGATAGATGAACTCTTTTCCACCCGCCAGGCTGATGCCGAAGTCCCGTGAAGATGTCCATTTGTAAAGATCCAGAGGGGTTTTTTCCAGGGATCTGTAGCCCCAGATGTCCTCGATATGGCCAAAACTGGGCGGCCCCTGAATACCCGCTCTGAGGCTGACACCTCCTCCAAGCTTGAAATCGAGATAAGCGTCCTTCACAGCCGGATTCAAGGCAGCGGATGCGAAGCTCTCAGAATTCATTTCCAGCCGGAGACGCATTTTAACCGTATCCGACAATTTGTTGTTGTAGGTGAAATAAATCCGGCGGAACCAAAAGCCGTTATTTCTATCAAGATCCTCATTGTGGTGATTGGCCAGGTAAAAATATTCTGCGATCATGTAGCCGTCGATGGATCCTGATTCAGGTTTGAATTCGGCTTTGGCAGAAAACGGGACTAGACCAACGGCAACCGCAACCATTAAAAATAAACTCCATTTTTTCATTCATTATCTCCTTTTGAAATTTTTCTGATTGAATCGATTTTTTTCACTACTGAGTCTTATCCTCATTTAACCTCCTATATGAAAATCACAGCGTATTGTCTTTTTTCTCTGTAAATAAGGAATTAAATTTATGTTAATTTTCAGTTAATAATTTTGACTCCTGATTTATCGAAGATTAAATTGGAAACGCTTTTAGGGGATCAAAGACAGAACGCAAATAATTACTGTTGCCGAAGCACCTACACGCAGCGTCATTAACCCATTTCGGTCCAGATAAAAAGGCTCGTTACTGACAGGAGTGCTTTTCTCGAGGGGGATGATCAGGCAGGCAGTTTTACAACCACTTTTGTCCCGATTCCTTGGGTGCTTTCGACGCTCACCTCACCTCCATGAAGGAGGACGATATGCTTGACAATCGAAAGGCCCAATCCGGTTCCTCCCAGCCTTCGGGATCGTGATCTGTCGACCACATAGAATCTTTCGAAAACTCTGAACAGGTCCTTTTTGGGAATACCGATTCCTGTGTCTTCTATCGTAATGCAAATGTCCTTATCTCTTTTTTCGAGATTGACGGAAATTCTTCCTGCTTCCGTATATTTGACGGCATTGTCTAAGATGTTGACAAAGAGTTGTTCCAGCTTGAAAGAATCCCCTTTGATCGTATCCGGGAAATTTTCTGTCGCATTCAAGGTAAATGACAATCCTTTTTCTCCCAGTTTGTGCTCGAAAATCTTGGATATGTTCTCGAGCATGGTTTTGAGATCGATTTCCTCGACCTCAAGTTGAAGGTATTTTTCTTCGAGTTCGGATTGCACTAGGAGGTCATTGACAATTCGAATCAATCTGTCTGTATTTTTTTTTATGATTTCAAGATAATTTTTATATTTTTTCGAGGCAGTAGCTTCTTCCAGAGTTTCAACAAAACCTTTGATCGCCGTGAGTGGGGTTCTCAATTCATGCGATACATTGAGCACCAATTCCTTCTTTATCCTCTCTATGTTGCGTATTTCGGTGATGTCGTGGAAAGTGGCCACAATTTCCCCAGTATAATGTAGAAAAGCTGTGTTCACGAGGAAAATCCTATCATTCAGTTCGATTTCCTCCGAATAATTTCTCTTATGAGTTTTCACTCTTTTGAAAAGCTCACTCAAAGCCGGATCACGAATCACCTCCCAATAAAGCTTGCCTTCACTCACCTGCGTACTCGTTATTTTTTTGAAACTTTCGTTCGTCATGAAGATCCGGCCGTCTTTATCCAGAGCGATCAGTCCCTCCTGGATCGAAAGAAGGATGCTGTTGACCTGCTCCTTTTTCCTGCTGAGTTCATCGAACAGGGCTTTGATATGGTCCGTCATGAAATTGAAACTATCGGCCAGATCTTTGAATTCATTCTTTTTTTTCAGGAATACTTTCGTGTTGAAATCTCCTGAAGCGATTCTTCGTGAAGCCGCGTTCAATTCCTGAATGGGGCTTGCTATAGATCGAGAGAAAAGCAGCGCTCCAACTAGGGAAATAGCAATGATTATTGCACCGAAGAGCATGATGTTTTTTCGCAAATTGGCAAGGAGATAATCAATGTCCCTTACATAAAGACTGGTTCTCAATACATGAGTGACTCTCCCCTCATTTTCGATGGGAAGGGCAACATAAAGCATATATTCTTTAACGGTACCGCTGTATCTTAAAGACCGTCCAATCCCTTTCGAATAGGCCGTCATGATTTCCTGTCTGAAACCGTGGTTGTCCATGTTTTTCGGATCCTCGTCAGAGTCTGCAAGAACGGCACCTTCTCTATCTATGACCGTAATCCGTGTTTCAATTTTATTGCCGAACTCCTTTAGAAAGGAATCGAGTTTTGGATAATCCCCGGCGCTGATCAGAGGCACGACCTGGTATTTCAGTGCACTACCCAAGCTCTCCAGTCCACGGGCAAGACTGTCTAAGTGAAAGCTTCGTACGGCACTCAAAGAGAACAAAAGAATGAGAGCGGTTACGACAAGACTTATGACGAGATAACCCCCGAAAATCTTGGAAAATATGGAACGTTTCATTCCTCTATTTTGTATCCTACACCACGAATGTTTTTTATAAAGCGGGAAGCAGGTCCCAGTTTACCACGCAAGTGTTTGATATGGACATCCACGGTTCTATCCACGACGGCTTTCTCCTGACCCCAGAGGTGATCCAATATCAGATCCCTGGAAAAAACCCATCCTTTTTTAGAGGCAAGAAGCTGTAAAATCCGGAATTCCGTTGATGTCAGTTTGATGCTTTTCCCCTCAAGTAAAACTTCGTGCTTCGCCGAATCGATAGTCAGAATCCTCCCTACGGAAATTATTCCAGAGGAATCTGCTTCCATTTGTCTCCGCATCACGGCTTTCACTCGAGCGACGAGTTCCTTTACGGAGAAAGGTTTGGTAACATAGTCATCGGCCCCCAGTTCCAATCCGAGGACTCTATCGGTTTCCTCGCCCTTTGCGGTAAGCATGATGATAGGGATGGGAGCATATTCATCCTTTTTTTTCATATATTTGCAGATCTCGAACCCATCGGCATCCGGAAGCATGAGGTCGAGTATGACCAGATCCGGGATCTGACGCGCTAAAAAGTCTAGAAACGTGTCTCCGTCAAAAAAACCTTCGACTTGGAATCCTGCTCTTTTGAGGTGAATGGAGACGAGCTCGACGATATCGGGTTCGTCATCGATGACAACAACCAGTTTCTTTAAAGTCATTGATATGGTTTTGATTGGTTTCTTTGAGCCGAAATCACGCTTATTTAAACACAGCCTATTATAAATATCAATCATACTCTTGACGATCTCGAACGAATCGCGTTATTTTGGTTATAGTCGTCACTACTTAGCAATGAATGGGAGAATCAAAATGTACAGATCATCCGTATTGATGTTGTTTTTTCTTGCCCTGATTTTGCCGGCTTCGGAAAATCAAAAGAGCTTTGAGGAGGACATCATCCTTACTTCCGGGGGAAATTTGAAGATCACCTTTATAGGACACGGGACGCTTATGTTCGAATTCGCTGGAATGTGCATTCATATTGATCCGGTCTCCCGATATGCCGATTACAAACAAATGCCCAAAGCTGATGTGATCCTTGTGACGCATCATCATGGAGATCACCTCGATGAAAGCGCCATAAAAAACGTGCTCAAAGGAGACACGGAAATTGTCTGGACAGCAAAGTGCGCTGAGATGGGCGGCAGTACAAGCGGCATGGTCATGGCAAACGGTGATGTCCGGACTGTAAAAGGATTATTGATCTCAGCCGTACCTGCCTACAACCTCAAACATATGAGGAGCCCCGGCAATCCGTATCATCCTAAAGGAGAAGGCAATGGTTACATCATCACATTCGGCGACAAAAAAGTGTATGTTGCCGGAGATACGGAGAATACGCCGGAAATGAAGGCTTTAAAGGAGATTGATGTCGCCTTTTTGCCGATGAACCTTCCTTATACCATGACACCCGAGATGGTGGCGGATGCCGCGATGGCATTCAAACCCAAAGTCCTCTATCCGTATCACTTCGGAGACACAGAGACTGCCAAGCTCATCGAATTTCTTAAGGAGGAACCAGATATAGAAGTCAGGATTCGGAAGATGAACTAACCTGAATTATTCAAAAAAAGGTTGATTTTAAAAGGCACAAAGTGAAACTCAAAACTTAATCAAGAGTCAATCGGGAACCGCCAGGAATTGCCTCCTAGTAGAGCAAGAAAGGTTTGCGTCTTTCCGCGAACTCGCTCAACTCTGAATCGAATTCCTTCAGCAATTCACGAACGCAGAGGCCGCTCTCCAGTCCTTCCCGGATTCTGGAATTGCCCACAATCTTATCGAAATAATTTTCATAAAAAACGAACTTATCCCAATGCAAATCCCTTATAGCTTTGATGATCTGGAGAACGGTCAGGAAGGGGTTGTATTTCTTCCGATCTGCAACATGCACCTGCGTACCGCTGCAAAGAATACCGCGGTACTTAGAAAACGTCGGAGTAAAAAACGTTTCTCGAAAACGAACACCGGGTAAGCTTAGCTTCACAAGCCGCTGAGTCAGTTCAGAATTGTCAATCCATGGCGCTCCGAGGAGTTCAAAAGGTTTGGCAGTGCCACGTCCTTCGGAAATGTTCGTTCCTTCCAGGAATACTTGACCCGGGTAGACCGTGGCTGTGGTAAGCGTCGGAATGTTCGGCGATGGAGCGATCCAGCTAAGTGTCGTATCGTCAAACCACAGGTCTCGCTGCCAACCTTCCATGGGAATGACTGTCAGCTCAACTTTCTTTTTAAGGAAATTCGAATTGAATAAAAGCGCAAGCTCTCCCACGGTCATGGCATGGCGGACCGGGATCGGATACAGACCGACAAAAGTGCTGAATTCCGGGTAGTCCAAAATGGGGCCTTCCATATCAATCCCATTGATGGGATTCGGCCTATCGAGGACGATGAATCCCAGGTCATTCTCGGCGCAAATTTCCATGCAGTTGACCATCGTCGCAAGATACGTGTAAACACGCGTCCCGATATCTTGGATATCGAATACCATGACATCGACTTTTTGGAGCATCTCACGATCCGGCGTCTTTCCCAACATCACAGTATCAAAGGTACGCATCCGCTCATCGCCGTCCATGTTCTCCTCCCCGGAAAGTTGATGGGTTAGACCATAGAGGCTGAAAACGGGGATTCCATACTTTTCATCCCTATGAAACGGGACATATTCCCCCGCCTGCTTATCGCCGCGAATGCCGTGCTCAGGACTGAAAAGAGCCCTGAGATCGATATCGGGGTTTTGGGCGAAGATATCCATCGAACTGATGAGGTCTCTGTCCGTTCCCGTAGGATTGGTGATCAAGCCTACTTTTTTGGACCGCACCAGATCCAGATGTTTTTCCAGGAAAACTTCAAGGCCAAGCCTTACCGGTGTCCTCATACTTTCCTCCTGGCAACTCTCAAATCTACAGCGGGGCGGATCATCTGATTCATCGCAAAATTCAAAGAGTCAGGCGAATGCACCCGTCAATTCGAAGAACTCAGTTTGTAGTTACGCGCTGTGTCCATAAAAGCTTTTATATTCTCTGTCGGTGTTTCCTGTGGAAGGTCGCAGCCTGTACTGAGGATAAAGTTCGGATAAGGCCGCATGAGTTCCAGAAGCTCGGATACTTCTTTCCTTACATCAGCGGGGCGTCCCAAAGCCATTGTTTTTGTCGGATTGATATTCCCCATAACAACGACATTTTCGGGAACTTGCTCGGCTACCCGGAGCATGTCTACACCGACATCTTTGGAATCGAGGCTGATACCCCCGACTCCGCCGTTGACCATATTTCCGATGTGGTGCATCGTATTCCCGCACGTATGATAGACAGTGCTCACTCCGCTGTACCTGCAGCTTTGGTTGATATGCCTGACATAGTAGGTGGAGAATTGATGGAACTGTTGGGGCCCGAGCATGACCGCACTCGGCTCGAGAATGCAGATAATTTCCGCACCCGCCGAAATGAGAAGCCTTACGTATTCTTGAATCTTATCCGTCATGACACCACACAATTTATGGAGATCTTCGGGCCTTGTTATGGTCGCCATAGCCGCTTCTTGTGCTCCCATGATCAAGGCCGCTACAGTGTAAGGGCCAGTAACATAAGCCCCTTTAATGACGTGCTCGGGAAGTCCGATGCTCATAAGCTTCACGGTTTCGACATAACCGATGACTCGACTGTCAAAAGAGATATTGATATCTTTGAAGTGTTCAATCTCTTCGAATAAAAATCGGTCCTTAGGAACCGTTGCCGAATCCTGTGTAGGAAAAATGGTGTACCTTCCGATGGCATTGGCTTCCACGGATAAATCCATCAGCGGAAAGGCGATATCGGGCGCAAAAATATCTACAAGTTTTTTTATAACCCGAAAATGTTCCCCGAAATTTTGCTGAGCCAGTTTGATGTTGCTCTGAATCAGGCCTACGCCCGGGAAACCCATGAGTGGCGCGACCAGACGTCTTCCTTCTTTGAAGGCTCTGTCTGTAAGAACCGCAAGATTTTTTTCTTTCATTTCTTGAACACGATTTTTTATGATTCAACTAACATTACTATCATAACGCATTTCGGGCAAAAAATATTGTATGGATTATGTCAAAATTGTACGAACGTGCTGTCTGCATATTGAGCCTGTCGAACGGCACAAGAGGACTGAGATAGAGTTCTTTCCTTAATTTTCAAATATATTCTTTGGCAGTCTCTTCGCCGAGCAAAACCCGGAGCGCTCCCTGTGCCAGAGCAAGAAGCTCCTCTTCACCAGGCTCGACAAACACGGGCGCGAT
>JAFGNQ010000024.1 GCA_016926925.1 Candidatus Aminicenantota bacterium | reverse complement strand
GCACGGTAACCGATGAAGATCAGGTTCCACTTCCGGGCGTGACAGTCGAAGTGAAAAGCCCGGCGCTGATCGGTGGAACGAGGACCTTCATCACCAGCGAGAGCGGCCTCTATCGTTTTGCCAACCTGCCGCCCGGAACCTATGAGCTCACCTTCACTCTTCAAGGCTTCCAAACAACCACAAATACGGGTGTTGTTGTCCGTGTCGATACAATAGTCACAGAAGATGTGGTTTTGAAGGTGACCACTCTGGAAGAATCCATCACTGTTCTAGCTGAAACCCCGGTCGTGGACGTCACCAAATCCGGCATATCCACCAACTGGCAGACTGAAATGATGGACAGCCTGCCGCTGCTGCGAACCTGCTTTTTCGACCTTGTCAACTCCACTCCGGGCGTCTGGTCTCATGGGGGAAACACGGATTCGTCCCGCAGTGTTGCCTACGGAACAAGCTCGGATTCCAATGTCTACCTCTTCGACGGTGTGGACACCACATCTCCCGATTACGGTGCGGCCTGGGCCTGGCTCAATCCTGATGTCATCCAGGAAATCCAGGTCATCGGTGTCGGAGGGAAAGCAGAATACGGGAATTTCATGGGTGCCACCATCAACATCGTCACCAAATCCGGCGGTAATGAAATTACCGGTGGTTTAGGAGCGTATCTTCAGTCCAACGGCCTCACCGGAAACAACTCGACCGCTCACATCCAAGACCTTCTTGACAACGGCTATATCAGCGAAGACTCACAATTTCCCTACAACAGAAAACAGTTCTTTGATCTGAGCTTTCAACTGGGCGGTCCTATCATCAAGGATAAAATCTGGTTCTTCGCTTCGGGATGGTGGCAGCGCGACGCTTCCAGCACGATAGGTGTGGATCCGCAGTACTTCACGCAGTTTGACGACAAACAACTGTTCGGTAAATTGACCTATCAGCTCACCAAAAATTTCAAGCTCGTCGGATTTTACAACTATGAATGGTATGACCTCCCTGATCCCTACACTCCCGACTACGGCAGTCTCGATACGGTGGCCACAGAGAGGGGGGGGTTGCCCACGGCCAGTGTCAGTCTGACCGGTGTTCTGAGCAACACCACCTTCTTCGAGCTGAAATGGAGCTATTCCGGCGGGTATGATTTCTACGAATCCATCAATTACTATAAAGGACCGACGTATTACGACGACAACACGGGTGTGACATCCGGCGGTCCCTGGTGGATTTACTATTTCTGGCCGTCGAGAAATGGCGTCAATGCCACCTTATCTCATTTTGCCGAGGATTTCCTGGTCGGAGACCACGATTTCAAGTTCGGAGTGCAGTATTCAAAGGGCAAATCAAAGTCAAAAGGTGGCTATAACGCAGGCATAATATACTCAAACTACACGTACTACTACTATGGTGAACCCTATTTGTATCAATACAAATATGAATTTGCTCCCTATACGTACGGCGCAGAAAGCAATCACGTAGGCGTGTTCTTGGATGATACTTGGAGTGTCAGTGATCGCCTGACTTTGAATGTGGGGATTCGCTACGACTATGCTAAGGGATGGATTCCGGACATGAACGAGCTAGTTGTAGATCCTGTCACATATGAATGGATTGAAACCGATACCATAGTGTCGGGAAGACCAGACCTGGTTAAATGGAACGTATTTTCGCCTCGCTTTGGATTTGCTTTTAAATTGACGTCAGATGGAAAGACGCTTTTACGGGCCAATGCAGGACGCTACTACGATCACATGATTTACGGAAACTTTGAGACTCCTTCACCCACGACACCACCATGGAATTTGTATTGGTGGAACGGGGCGGATTGGGAGCTGATTTTTGTCGATGAACCGGCAAGAATGTCTGTGGATCCCAACCTGAAAAATCCCTATTCCGACCAGTTCTCCATCGGAATCGACAGGGAAATCCTCACGGATCTTGGGATAAGCTTCACCTATATGGAGAAGTGGACCAAAGACATGATTGGGTTTGCGCCGACAACAGGTGATTGGGACGATTACTACGAACTTATCACGGTTTCTGATCCGATCACCGGGGATCCTCTTCAGGCTTACAATCTGGTCGACGAGCCACCCGAGCTTCAGATCACCAACCCGGACAGGTACTATGCCCGCTTCCGCATGTTCTCCCTTACGGCAAACAAGCGCATGTCCCACAATTGGCAAATGTCGGCCTCGTTCACCTATTCGAAAATGTGGGGACTGAATCCCAGAGGCATCAACCGGCAGACCTTCAGTGAAAACATCCTCTGGAACAGTGCTCAAGCAAAGGATCCCAACCACTTTCTCAATATCGACGGCCGTATGGCCGGGGATCGTCCCTATAGTGTCAAGATTTTAGGAACGTATCTGTTCCCCTGGGGTATTTCCGCAAGTGCCAATTTTCAGATCCAGGCAGGTCCTCCCTATGCACGGACGGCAAACATTTACAACCTCAATCAGGGAAGCCGGACTGTCTCGGTCGAGGCAAGGGGAGATAACGGTCACAGGCTGCCGACAGCCTATTTGCTCGACATGAACATCGAAAAGAGCTTCCGGTTCGCCGATCGTGTGTCCCTGCTCGTGCGCTTCGAAGTCTTCAACCTCTTGAACAGGGCGACACCGACGGATATGATGACTTATTCCCTGGTTCCCGGACAGGATTTCGTTTACGGATACATATGGCCGCCGAGGAGAGCCCAAATCGGAGTGAAGCTGAGATTCTGAGATTCTCTTAATATCATAATAAAGGGGGAGTCTTTGGAGGGGGGCTTCCCCTTTTTCGCAATGCTTTTCCTGCTTCGGTAAAAACGGACATGACGAAAAAGATGTGTTATACTTTTATTTTTAAAACCTATCATAAGAGAGGTTTGAGGCCATGATTCATAAAATAATGAAACGCTCGTTGATATTCGGCTTTCTTTTTGCGTCTCTGTTCGGCAGCTTTTTGTCGGCACAAGACTCCCGGTTCCGGGGCGTAGTCACGGATGAAGACGGCAATCCCATTCCGAAAGCCAAGATCACCCTGACCTTGATTGCCCGGAATTACACGTTCGATTTCGAGACGGATAAAAAAGGCAAATTTTACCGCCGCGGGATCGAGCCGGGCGAATACATGCTGAAGGTCGATGTCGAAAACTACCAGCCCTTCCAGCAGCAGATCTATATCCAGGTGGGGCAGGAGTACAAGATGGATATCATTATCGCCAAAAGCGCATCCGAGCAGCAGGTCAAGAACCTCGAAGCCAAAGGCAAATTCGAAGAAGGTGTCCGGTTCTACCAGCAGGGAAAACTTGAGGATGCCATCAAGGCTTTCGAGCAGGTCATTGCGCTCGTGCCGGATTTTGCGGAAGGCTATTACAACCTCGGGATGGCTCATTTGCGCAAGGGGGATATAGATTCCGCCATTTCGATCATGCAGAAGGCGATCGATCTTAAACCTGATTTTATCGAGGCTTACTTTGGATTGGGTCAAGCCTATGTCGAAAAAGGAGAGGAGGAGAAAGCGACGGAAGTGTTCCAGAAGGCCGTCTCTTCCACTCCCGACGATCCAAAAGCCTATTTCTCGCTGGGCGTCTTGTACTTTTCCAACAACAAAGATGATCTGGCCTTGGACGTTCTACTCAAAGCTAAGGACCTCGATCCTACTATGCCGCAGATCTACTACCAGCTCGGTCTGGTCTACACCCGGAAGGGAGAAATGGACAGCAGTATCAAGAGCTTTGAAAAATTTCTCGAGCTGGCACCCGATTCCGCAGAAGCGGCAACAGTGAGAACCCTGCTGGAAGAGATCCGCAAAAAGCAGAATTAGAGAAGCGTTTTCAACACCGTCCCCAAATTATGAATCCCTTCCGTGATTTTCTGCGGCCGGACGTAGCTGAAAGCCAGCCTGAGGTGCTGTCCGGAAGGAGTGCCGGCGAAAAAGGGATCTCCCGAGAAAAACCAGACGCCTTTTTCTTTACCTTTCTGCACGGCTTCAATGGATTTCAGCTTGTCAGGGAGGGTCACCCAGATGAAGAACCCGCCGCCGGGCCTGGTCCAGCTCACGCCGTCAGGCATGGCGAACTCAAGCGCCTCCAGCATGACATCCCGCCTCTGCTTGTATACCGGACATACCGATGCGGTATGGGATTCCAGGAGGCCGTCCAAACAGAAAAACGATACGGCGATGGCTGTAACGGGATTCGCTCCTCCTCCCATGCGGCGGACGCCGCTCTGGATGACGTCATCGATGATATCTGGAGGCCCCACCATCCAGCCCAAGCGGAGGCCTGGAGAAATAACCTTGGAAAAGCTGCCCAGGCGGACGACGTTTTTACCTTGGGCCAGAGTATACAGAGGGGTGACTTTCCGTTTCTCGAAGGCAATGTCGAAATAGACGTCGTCTTCGACGATCAATATTCCGTTTTTCCGGGCTAAGTCGATGACTGCCTTCCGCCTGATTTCGGATAGAGTGATGCCGCCGGGGTTTTGAAAGGTGGGAATGGTGTAGAGAAAGGAGATTTTCATGGATTTTTTTTTGAGAGAACCGACCAGGGTTTCCAGAGCATCCACCAAAAGACCGTTGTTGTCGATAGGGACTGCGACCGGCAGCAGCCCATGATTGCGAAGCAGTACCAAAGACTCGTGGTATGTCGGCGCCTCTACCAGGACGACCTCGCCCGGCTTGGCGATCATAGTGCACAGAAGATCCAAACCCTGAGCCGCGCCCCCGGTCAGCGTGATCTGCGGCCTTTCTATGCCAATGCCTTCATCCCGGCGAATTTTTTCCCTCAAAAAATCGATGAGAGGACCATAGCCTTGTTCCGGTCCGTACTGAAGGGCTATTTGGGCTTTCTCTTCGAAAACGCGCGTATAGCAGCTTCGGAGCTTTTGGATGGGAAATGTCTCCGGTGCCGGAAGACCGTAGACAAACGATATGGTTCCGGGCGGGCCCGCAGCTTGAACTGATGCCAAAGGATCGTAGTTTTTCGTCATCCGCTCTTCTTCCTCCTGAAGAATTGGATATTTTATCCAAAAAGGGACAAAGATGGCTTCGCTCCGGTCGGATTTTTCATGCCATCTCTGTGCCTTTTCCGCGAGTGAATTTTAACAGGAAAAGTTGCTTTTGTGGGGATGTCTTCACTCATGGCTGTAATCACAACGGGCAGGATTATACTCACTCATTTATTATCAAGTCAACACATAATCCTACAGATGACTTTATCACGGGAGAAAAATATCCTAAAATACAAAAGAGGGAATGCCATGAATAAAAAAATTCTCGTCTTCGGTTCTGTTTTTGTCATTGTGCTGGTTTGTGTCGCCTATATAATTTTTTTGCGGGATAAAGGAGTGGAAACTCCCGGTCCGGTCCGCGTTTCCAAATCGATCCAATCCATGCTCGGAGAAATCGACATAAGCGATATGAATATCGTTCTCTTCACTATCGATACGCTCAGGGCCGATCATCTGGAATGCTACGGATACGGCGGAGTGAGCACGCCGCACATCAATCGTCTGGCCGAGGAAGGAATCCTTTTCGAGCACAATATCGTACAGACGCCGTTGACGCTCCCTTCCCATTCCTCAATCATGACTGGTACCTATCCTCTGTATCATGGTATTCGGGACAATGGGGGGTTCTACTTGGATGCGAAGCATGACACCCTGGCGGAAACGCTCAAGCCTATGGGATTTCAAACCGGCGCCTTCGTAGCAGCCTTCGTTCTGGACTCACGCTGGGGCCTGGATCAAGGATTCGATCATTATTTCGACAATTTCGATCTCACTAAGTACAAAACAGTGAGCCTGGATGCAGTCCAGAGAAGGGGGGACGAGGTTCTCGATGCGGTCTACCCATGGTTGAGTGCCAAGCCGCAGCAGAAATTTTTCGCCTGGATTCACCTTTACGATCCCCACACGCCTTATGACCCTCCCGAGCCCTATAAAACAGAATACCGGAACAGACGCTTCGGCCTTTATGACGGAGAGATCGCCTATGTGGATCAGTTGATAGGTGAGTTCCGGCAATTCATGCAAGAAAACGGCTTTTGGGAAAACACACTCATCGTTTTCACCGCCGACCATGGGGAGAGTCTGGGCGAGCACAAGGAAAATGCGCACGGGTTTTTCATCTATGACTCCGATGTGAGAGTCCCTCTCATCATTCGCTTTCCGCAGGCCAAACTGGGAGGCCGGAGGATCAAGAATCAAGTGAGAAGTGTGGACATCATGCCCACGATCTTGAATATTGTCGGAGCTGGTATCCCTCCGGCCGTTCAAGGGCAGAGCATGCTGCCGATTCTTTCCGGGGATGAGGCCGATTCCGAGCGCTTGGCTTACAGCGAAACCTACTGGCCCAATTTTCATTACGGATGGAGCGAATTGAAATCCGTCCGGAAAGGACAGTACAAATTCATTCAAGCTCCCCGGCCTGAGATCTACGATGTTTGGCAAGACCCCGGAGAATTGACCGACATAGTGAATGTCAAAGCCTCCTTAGGGTACGACATGAAAAGAGAGCTCGATGAACTCGTCGCCAGGTATTCCGCCAAAGATATTGATGAGATAAAGCCTCAAAAAATGGACCAGGACTCCCTAGTCAAGCTTCAGGCGCTCGGGTATCTGGGATCATTCCGGACATCCCCACGTAAAACAGGGGAGAGGCTGGCCGATCCCAAGGATAAGATCGAGCTCTACAACGAAATCAAAGTTGCTCAATTTCTCTCCACGGAAGAGAAGATGGACGAAGCAGAGCAAAAAATCCAAGATGTTCTGAGCAAGGATCCTTTTGTTTTGGAAGCTCGCTATATATTGGGAAATATCTATGCCAAGCAAAAGAAATACGAGGAGGCTATTGAAGAATTCAAAGCGGCTCTGGGAGTGGATTCCGAATACTATGAAGCCATTTTCGGAATTGCTGTCGCCTACATGCATTTGGGCAAAAAAGACGAAGCCGTTCTCGGCTTCCTCAGGCTGAGAGAAATGGACCCCAGGGATACAAAACCTCTCCTGCAGTTGGCAGACATCTATGAGGATCGGGGAGAAGATGATGAGGCGATGAATTGTTTGAAGCTGGCTGTGGAGATCGATCCCGAGGCGCCTGTTTTTCATAACAAACTGGGCGCACTCTATCTCAAAAAGAATATGCTGGATGCCGCTGAGAAGGAGATCAACAAGGCCCTGAGCATCGAGCGCAGCATTCCCCTTACCAACGCCCACTTCAATTTGGCTTTGCTCTATGAAGCCAGAGGGCAGGTCGATCTGGCCGTACAAGAGTATGAAAAAGAAAAAGAAACCAGCCCCTACAACTACAAACCCTATTTCAACCTGGGACTTTTGTATGCAAAAGCAGAAGACAACGAAAGGGCCATTCAGGAATTCGAAGGCTGTATCGAAAAAAACGAGAATTTCCCGGACGCTCACGTGTTCTTAGGCAAGGCCTATATGGACAGTGGAAGAGATTTGACCGAGGCGGAGAAATTGACCCTGAAAGGTCTGGAATTGAAGCCGGAGACACGAACCACGATCCTCGGGCATTTGGTTCTGGCCGATATCTACAACCGCATGGGCAGAATCCGGGAATCTCAACAGCAGTTGGGAATTGCCAAAGATCTTCGGAAAAATCTTTAGAAAGGAACCCCCCTCCTTATAGTAAGAAGGAGGGTTCCTTCGATGTGCGTTTAACTTAAAACTCGATTTTCAATCCGATTTGAACGCGCCGCGGGTCCGGCATGTACATGGGGACAGTGTAGGATGATGACCAGAGGCTGAAGGATCTGTAGCGGATGAAAGTGTCGTCGTTGAACAGGTTGAAAACATCAGCGAAAGCATGGAATTTCAACGTTTTGTAGATCTTGAAGGTCTTTTGAAGTCTGAAATCGACCATGAGCTGGTTGTCGAACCTTTCCGTACCTGGCGGATCAGACAGGATTCCGTAATAGGAATTCGGCCTTTGATTCAAGTCATAAATCCTGACGACGGTTTTTTTGGGCCGTCCTTGCTGGTAGGTCAAATTGGTGCTCAACAGGATATCCAGCGGGAAATTGTAGGCAGCCGAGACTTTCAAAGCCCATCTCCGGTCAAGGTTGAGAACACCCTTGGCGTTGATCAGGTCGTTCGGGTCTGTCCCGAATTTGCCCGTGTACCAGGTAAGCGACTGGCTCGAGCTGTATGACCCCGATGTCTGTCCGGACGACAGGTTCAAACCTTCGGATTTGGAGTAGGTGAAGTTGGCATTCAGCAGCCAGTTATGGGAATACCTCTTGTTGATCTGAAATAACAAGCCTTGATAAGTTTGGCCCCAACCATCAGGGTTGGTGAGGAAGTGGTCTTCAGCGGGGAAATTGGTTTGATTGTAGGCGGTATAGGTCTGGCCGTTGTCTGGGGATACCCTGGTGACTTCCTCGTAGACTCCGGCAGCGTTCACGTAGCCGATGTTGTGGCTCTGTTTCTTGTAGACATAGGTCAAGCCGACCGAGAGATCGGGGATGAGTTCTCTCTCCAATCCTACCGAGAATTGATCGGTAGCCGGGTTCTTTAAGTTCTCGTCCACTCTGTAGCCGACTTCTCCGGCGATCGAGTACATGAATTCCCAATCGCTTCCATTCCACCAGTAGCCGGTATAGTCGGGAACATTGGGACCCGGCCATTCCCAGTTGGCGATGTAGGGATAGGTATAGTAGCGTCCGTAAGAGAGTTTGAACAATGTCTTCTGATCCGAAGTCAACTGGTAGGCCAATCCGAGTCGAGGCGAAATAGAATTCCAGTTGATCAGATCCTCGACTTTCGGTCCCATCTGATCCGTTACATCCCAACCGTCCTGAATCGGGAACGCGGGAATGAAAGCATTATGGTGATCGAAGCGTAAGCCCAAGTTGATCGTCAATCTGTCTCCCACCTTCCAGGAGTCGTCGACAAAAGTCCCTATGCTGTTGACTGTTCCGCCGTAGCGCCAGACATCTTGGTCGTACCGCAGATAATTTTCTCCGTAATAGTCGTAGTACACTTTTCCGCCGCCATAGCCCCCCCAGGCTTCGGAGGTTCCTCTGCTGAGCTGAACCCCAAACTTGAAGTCATGGTCCCCGGCCAGGAAATCTTCGGCGAAATAGGAGACCGTGGCATTGATCTTGTTCAGGGTGACGATGTATTCCCAGGGCCACCAGAGCCCTTGAGAGGTCACTCCGGTTGCCAGGTCGTAATGGATGGGTATGTTGATGTCGCCGCCGAATGCCGGCATGTAATCATTGGGACTGTGATAGCCGGAATACTTGAATTCGAAGAAGGCATTGTTGCTCATCAACCAAGTGTAGTGAGCGTTCCAGGCGCGGGAGAGATCCGTTTCTGCGGGGATTGTCTCCGGCATGTTCCACGGATCGGGCGCTCCCGGATAATATCCGTACTCCCTGTTGAAGCTGAGAACGATTTTGTGAGCCGGTCCGGCCTGGATAGAAAATTTAATGAATTGTTCGTTGCCGTTGTACTCACTCGGAAAATCGGGATCATCCTGCCAGTAGGAAGCAGAATCGATCTGTTTCTGGTACATGCCGAAGAACCAGATCTTGTCTTTGATTATGGGACCGCCCAGGGTAAAAGAAATGTCTGAGAATTTGTCGCGCTTGTAGGAATAATAACCTTCTCCGGTTGCTTCGTTGTACGGCTCGGGATTGTTGTCGCCCGTGAGCTTTTGGAACTGGCCGTAATAACTGGCCGTGCCGGAAAAAGTGTTGCCTCCGGACTTGGAAACGATGTTGACCACGGCACCCGTGAAATTCCCGTATTCGGCAGCGGCCCCGATACCAGAGACTTCTACTTCTTCAAACATGTCGGCCGTTGGCCAGAGCCAGGCCGTTCCGATCTCCGGATTGCTCAGGTCGACTCCGTCGACGTACATGGCGTTTTCTTCGGAGTTGGAACCGAAAGCGGAAATTCTGGAATCGGCCTCGCCGTAAGAAGTTGTGAAGCCGGCATTTTGCTTGATTATTGCATAGTAGGTGAATCTGCCCGAAGGTAGATTTTCGATTTGTTCTTTGTCGTACATGCTGCTTGTCGATGAGCTTTCCACATCAATGGTAGGGGACTCGG
>JAFGNQ010000173.1 GCA_016926925.1 Candidatus Aminicenantota bacterium | reverse complement strand
GGCAAGCCTGGCAGGAGCGGGAGTTGGAGTAGGAGCTGTGCTTCCACTCTAAATAGGGAACCTGTTCGGGAAACTCGCCGAGCACCTCCCCTTTTTCGCTGAGACCGTGGGTGAACAAGGTATGGCAGGAGGCGCAGAATTCCGAACTACGGATGTGGGCGGCCTGGTTGGGAATAAACAGGGAGGATGACCGCATAACGGATTTTCTCCCCTTGTCTATCTCATAAGGCCCGAAGATTTCCCGCTCGCCGAGCGCTGTTTTGTTGTCGACCACAAAACCGGCGGTGAAGCTCTCTTTTTCACCGAGCTTGTCTTTTTTTATCTGATGGCACATGGCGCAGGAAACGCCGTCGGCAGCCAGTTGATCCATCAATGTAGCCTGTGTCGTGATGGGCAGGTGGGCGAAAACCCGGCCCTTCTCGCCGCCGGCTTTGGCCGTATAACGGGCCATGGGCATGTGGCAGGCGGAGCATTCGTTCTCGATAACGTCTTGGGCGCCGGGATGAATCAAAGTCTCGCGCCTGACTGCGGCCTGCCAGTAGGGATCGCGCGCCGAATTGGCCATCATGGACGACCGCCAGTCGATGCCGATGGAGACATCCTCTCCCTTCGGTGTCACCAAACCGTTATGACAGGACTGGCACCGGTGCGAGGTGACAAAGAGCTGGGGCAGCGGATTGGCTGCGATTGCCAGCGACAGAAGAAAAACCGAAGTGATTATGATTAAGCATTTGCGAGTCATTTTTACCATCCTTCAAAAAAACCGCCGTCGAACCAATCCCAGAGGACATAAATCAAGACCTGCCAATCCCGTTCGGCGGTTTTGTTTACGGGAATACGCACACCGAGATTGCACATGATGTGCTGCCTCTTGCTGAGCGTCACCTGAACCTGCGGCACGACATCGAGGTTGATGCTTTCGCCTGAGACCAATTCCCGCGAGGTGAGCAGCTCGATCATCGGAGACCAGGTACGGCCGAACCGTCCGGAGGTGAAGCTTCGGCCCAGGGCTAAGCGGAAAAAGACCTCGTTTTCCGCCTTTTCTCTATTGGCCGAAAGCTCGAGGCCGGCCTGGGAATGAAGGAAGAAATCCGAAGGAAGGACCTGGCCGAAGGTGATGAAAGGCTCGAAGATGAACGTTCCCTTGCCGAATCCGTCGGCTTCATCTCCCGTAGGAAGGATGATCTCGGCGGTGGCGCTGAGTATCGATCCGTGGTGCCAGTTGTGATAGAGGGCGCGCTTGACGGCCACGGCCACGTCTCCAAGGTTCGATGTCCAGTCCGTTGTTGCGCCCGGGTCGCAAGAGGACGGGACTTTGCCCCAGCCGAAAGGAACGACGAACTCGAGCTGGTTTCTGGCACCGAACCTTTGTTCGTAGACGAACTCTCCTGTTATGGAATCCATGTCTTGGTTGAATACGCTGTTGATGACCGCTTCGTCTTCGGGAAAAGCTTTCTCGGTTATCAAAGGCCTGGGCAGGTTGAGCTCGCCTCGGGGCCATTCGTGGTCGGTACAGAAGGTTCGGATATAGACAATGGCCTGTTCGAGCTCTTTCTCCGTAAGAGCTTCACCGAAGGCCGGCATCAAATCGGAGAATCCTCTAATCGGTCCTCCCTGATGGGCGATGGACCACCAGTCGGCGTCCGGTTCCCTCAAGGTGAAATCGCAGTCCGAGAAATCCGGCAGAGGCTGGTCGAAACCGACGAGACTCTGAGGCATGCCTCTGCCGTCCGGTCCGTGGCAGTTGACGCAGGCGGCCATATAGACTTCGCGACCGGTGGCGTACGTCTCCCGGCCGGATTCTTGAGGCGTGGACATGGCGCTCACCGGCAAGAGCAACAGGATACCGACGGCAACAAAAAGAACCAGGCACAGAGCGTATGGAAGCAGTCTTGTGCTGACTTTCATATTCCGGTACTCCTTTATGGACTTGGTTTGGTAACCAAGTTTAGTTTAGCACGGTTGGTAGAGATGTTCAATCGAGAGCTTACTTTGAGTTGCGGTTATGGGGATGCCATGCTTCATTCGGAATTAAAAAGAATGTCCCCCGATTTTAGCGTTCGTCTCAAAGGACCGAGATAATCTTTTATTTTAAAACGGACTGCTTGAGCTTCTTGATGACGAAAGAGTTCAGACTCTCTCCTTCGTTCAGGGCTTTGAGGGCAAGTACCTGATGGAGCTCTGATCCGGCCCGCAGGACAAATTTCCCGGAATAGTTCTTATTTGTCGGAGGAGGCAAAGGCCTTCCTTCTTTTTTATAGATTTCTATCCATTCTTCGAGGATTTCACAGAGTTCCCGGTAGACCTTAAGCTCGTCATCGCCATGGCAGCATTTTCCGATCCAGCAGGGGACGCTGCCGACATAACACCGGTCATCATCCGACCACTCGACGATTTTTACATATCTATCTCTTTCCTTCATTTTGTGCTGCCCGAATTTTTTTGTTTTATCAGTTTTTCCTGGTATGGCTTTGCATCATCGCCGGGCTTATCCGATAGAGTCAGCAACACACCGGAAGAATGCATAAAATTATGATGGCTTCCTTTGCCCCCGCGATCAACAAAACCGGCTGCTTCCAGGTCCTTTATCAATTCTCGAATTTTTCTGGGCATTGTATATAGTACTGTTTTGATACTATATTGTCAAATACGATATGGGAAATACCGCTGCTGTTTCATCGCCTATGTCGCCGCTCAGGTTAGGACGACAGGTGTCCACCGATAGAGGAACGCTTTGGATTGATAGTATCTCTCATTTTTTTTGGTGAGAAAACAAGATCACTCGCTCGTCTAAGAAATCAGGGATATGAAAGTCCGGAATGTCATTAAAATTATTGAACAGGGCAGGTGGTTCATGGAAAATAAATCGATTTTGACTTTCCGGAATAGTGATATAATAGCCTCATTATAGGAGGACAAGCACATGAAACGCATCATAATTTCTACTGCCCTTTTAATTCTTCTTTCCTTTACTTGTTTCGCCTTAGCCCAAAGCGAGGAATTCATTTCCTACCTCGTGGACGGGAAAGCCTTCCGTTTGACCGATGTCAAGTTCGAAAGCCACGGAGAAGGCGGCTACATCCACATCGAGGGTGTAAAAACGGACAAAGTCGATTTCGGCCCTGATGCCAGACCTCAATTTAGAGACATCGAAACAAGCATCACCTTCGAATTGAGTCCCGAAGGGGATTCACCGGTGGGTACCCATCGGGCCCGCTCGTCAGATACCATGCCCGTCTATGTCAGCTGGTACGAGTCCACAAAAACGAATAAAAGCGTAAACGTAATCCTTTATCAAGCCAGTCTGGACAGTGGGGATGAGAATGTGATGATGTTTCAGGTGACCTTCGAAAATTTCGGAGGCCCCGGCACATTGATAAAAGGGACTTTCTCCGGAAAACTCTTTGACGAACAGGGAAAGCTGCACCAGGTGACCGACGGACGTCTGGCCATCAAACTTACAGAAGCCGAATGACCTGAGGCTTGTCTCGAGTCAGATATTGACTCCTTTCTTGAACTCTGCATTTTAAGGCACGCACTTCTCGAATACTAAAACAATCGAAAATTGCAGATGACGAACGAGAATGTGTTGCCGGTGTCGGAAAGAAATTCGCAACGAGAAAAAGGAGAAAAGAGAAATATGAGACTAAGCGCAAAACATCAAATACTTCTCCTATGTTGTTTTTTCATTCCTCTGTCTATCATCTTATCGGATTGTAAGAAAGAATCTCATCCCGGAATATCAACCTATGAGAGCGGCTCGAGAGTCGGACCGGCTGGTGGAATCGTCCGTGATGCCGCCGGGGCTTTCGTCGCAATTCCGGCCGGTGCGCTGGCAGCCGAAACGGAAATTTCCGTCATGACATACAGAGACGGCTCTGCCCTGCCCGAGAAAATGTGGTCTTCCTTTTTCGGTGAACTCGGGGCGGCGGAATTCCTGCCAGACGGCATAAAATTCAACGCACCCGTGACTATAACCATTCCTTCGCCCGTGCCTTTGCCTCCGGGGAAGGAAGCACCTCTTTTCCGGTGGAATGAGAACGACAGGGCCTGGGAGCAGACAGAATTCACTGCCGTGGTGAATCCCGACGGGCTTTCCTACAGTGCGAATGTAAATCATTTTACGACATTTTCCGCATACGGGTTCGGGAACTTTCCTTCACCCGGTTTCGGAAGTTTGGATGATCCCGGATCCTTAGATCCGGACGCCGTCAAAGCCGCTCTGGAGCAGCGCTTTTCGCAGTGGATCGATGAATATGAGAGAAGCTGCCATCATCTGGGAGAGACCGACAGGCGCGGAAACTGCGTTATGGAGATAGGCGGATTCCGCTTTCATATGACTTACGATCAGGGAAAATTTCACTATGAGAGCGACAGGGAGAAAGGCCAGGTGAATGTTGCCGACAAGCAGGAGGTGCAGACCTTCAACTACGGCCCTCCCGACGGCGCTTACAGGTATCACTTTAAGGTAGTGATTTGCTGGACGGCTTTACTGGTTAGGCTGAAGCTTAAAGCTACTCCGAATTATATCAGAATTCCTCTTGAGGGTCCGGCCAAGGCGACCCGCGCAAGAGTCGAAGCCACGGTGGAGTTCATCAAGAGAAATGGAGATAAATCGACATACTCCGGTTTTATAGTGGAGTTTTCCCTTAGCGGACCGGGGGACGTCGGGCCAGACAGCGCGATTACGGACGGCGCAGGCGTGGCTTTCGTAAAATATATTCCCGAAGAATCGGGAGTCGCACATATCACGGCCACGGTCAAAAACTGTGAAGGATTTCCCAGTGCCCCTAAAACCAAAGCGGAAACAGCTATCTATGTTGCGTCGAGTATATGGGGGGTGACTGCGAAGTTCGGTTTTACCGAAGGGGGCAAAGTTCCTTGGTCATTCAGTGACGAAGTTATCATCTATGTGCCCTTCACTATCGATGAGGATGGGAAGGTCAAGAGTGGAGAAGACGGCGAGGGAGGTCATGAAAAATTATCCATCACCATGAAGCACAAAGATTGCACTATTCGCAATATTCAAGCACCGAAATTCAAAGCAACGGCTACGGGAAACCTGAAGGACCGGACCCTCCATATCAAAATCCAGCCGGAGAAACCTTTGGAGCTTTCCTTCGACATATACGGTGGTGATCTCTATAAAGTTTTTTTATACCCGGTCGTCCATTACGGTGTGAATGAATGGGCGTTAATCTGCAAACATCTTGAAGCGGAGCTTTTTCTCGTACAGGGCGAGAGCACGGACAGCATAGCAGAACACGGATACGAAGAATTCGGTGATTCCCTGCTGCGCTATGCATTTTTGCTCTGGATCAACGACGAAAGCCAACAGAGGAGTGCGAACGAGAATGAGAAATAAGCCCGAAAGCTGAAGGGAGTAATGGGGACATCAAACTTAATTCCTGAATTAAAAAATGATCTCCCCCGATTTAAAGAAATCCAGGGTCCATTTGCGCTCTTCAAAAAAATGAAGTAATCACTATTGTTCAGGGGTTTTATTTATTGACGGTCTGTTGAATCCAATCGGAGATGAGCTGTAGGGCAGTCGGAGAAAAGGTTTCATCGATTTTACCATATTCGCGGGGATGACCGCTCCGTGCGGTCTGGAAAAGGTGATTCAGTCCAGGCAGTTTCTTGATTTCATAGCTTTCGTTATCCGCCTGTTTGAGGGCCTGTTCGATGGCCGTCAGGTTGACGTCGGCCGGCACCTGGGTGTCTTTATCGCCATTGAGGGCCAGTACCGGGCAGAAAACTTTCCGCAGGTCTGCGGCCGGATCATATGTCATAAAGAACCGCACCCAGGGATAATCCGCCAGGTATTCCGATATATCCTTTGCGAGCGATTCCCGGCTAACGTTGAGTTCCTTTTGCTCTGAATCGGTCATTTCCATTAAAGAATCGGCGGTAATCTTTCTCATTTCCGCTTCGGCCAACTGAGGATCCTCTTGCGTTTTGAACACCTGAAATAATCGTTCGTTCATCCGGGTCTCTTTGCGGATGGCCCCCTCGCCGGCACCCCGGCTCCGGGAGATCTCTTCGCACTGCATGCGGGCCAAACGATCTCCTGGAATCCCGGTTCCGGCAAGAAGCACCACAAAGGCCACATCCCGGTTTCCCGCCGCCACCATCGTGGCGATGAGGGCGCCTTCGCTGTGTCCTATGAGGCCGATGTTGCGGTCGTCGACCCTGGAATGGCGGGCGAGGAATGCCCAGGCGGCCTGGGCATCCGTAGCAAAGTCGGCTGTGGTGGCTTTATGATAATCACCCTCGGATTTGAGCACCCCGCGGTCGTCGTAACGTAGAACGGCCAGACCGCGGCGGGTCAGATAATCGGAAAGCACCAGGAAGGTGCGATGGCCGGCCAGAGTCGAGTCCCGATCCTGGGGCCCCGAGCCGCTGATCAGGACAACAGCCTGAAAAGGGCCTGGGTCCGCAGGCAGCGTCAGCGTGCCGGAGAGATGGATGCCGGCATCCTGATTATAAAATGTGACTTCCATCTCCTCATAAGGATAAGGTTTTTGGGGTTCCTGGGGCCTTCCTGCCTCGGGAACTCCGGCCGATCTTCTCAGCTCGAGCGGAAGAAGCTCGCCGCCGACCTTGAGCTTGCCTTCTATACCCGAGAAGTCTACAGCCACCCTGCCTTCGTAAACGAGTCCGAAACTGCTGACATCGATGATCAGGTCGGGCTTATCGAAGCGAACCGAATTTACCGGAACAGCTCGAGCATTCTGAGCTGGGATGTCCACTTTGCCCATGTACGTGACAGCATCTCTCTTGCCGATCGTGAAATAGAACTCCAAATCACCGATTTTGGGATGGTGCACGGTCCCCTGCCATACACCGATGAGGGAATCTTCTCCGGATTGCTCTGGATTGGCGTTGCCGGCGATAAAGAAGATAAAAATCAGAATCGCGATAATGAGAATGCCCTTCGATGACATTGCTTTGATCATATCAACCTCCTTATTCGATCCATTCCGTGACCATTCGTCACACCTCTCAAATTAGATCTTATCAACGCCTCACTCAATAGGAAAAACCTTCCATTCGGGAAATTAGTACGTTTCTACTAGGGAGGTCTCACAAAGGCAGGCCCAGCCGGTCCGGAGAGGAAATAACAATCCGGATAATATTTTCTTTCGGTTGGCCGGGGTGACTTTGTCGGATTGGAGTGAGAGCTGGATGAAATTTACATTTGCGGATAAAGTTGTTATAAAAGGATTGCAATGCCCGTAGCGTCATTCCTTCTCTATCTCCTTTCTCTGGCGGTGGTAATCACAGCCTGTTGGCTTGCCCTCGGGCTCGTCAAAACATTCCGGCTGCATTTTATCTCGTCGTTCCTGGGCTTTCTGGTTACCATCAACATCGTGGGCTTGCTGAACCTGGTTGTCAGCGACCTGGCCCCCACTTTGCTAAAGGACATATCACCGCTGAGCATGGAGACGGTCTACATCCTGTTCGGGCTTATCGGCTTTCCGCTGATCGCCATTGCACTTTACTTTTACCTGACCTTTATCGCGGGCATCCTGGACGAAGGATTGTCGCCGGCTTTCAGGATGGTTTACATCGTCCTCTGGATTGTTCTCTTCGGAGGGCTTCTGGTAAGAATTCATTTCGCACTCGAACAAAAATCTTTATTCATGGCTCAGGTCATGAGTTTAATATCCGGAGCTGTGGTCTTCCTTATACCTATCGGAGGATTGGCTTATCTCATGTTCCGGACAGCCCGCAGCTCCCGAACCGAAGGGAAAGAGGGAATGATGACCTTTGCCCTGGTTTCCTTAATTTGCTTCGTTCTGTTTTTTGCAGCCTTCTTTTTCTCACAAACCGGTTGGGCTTTAATGTGGGCTGTTCCCTTATGTCTTTTAGCGGCCAGTGTGTCGCCTGTTCTTGTCTTGAGAAAAATCCTGTCGCGCTACGGCCGTCCAATCCGGCTCGAGACGTATGCCGATCCTAAAATGCAGCCATTTCGAGAAAGGTACCAATTGTCGGCAAGGGAAGGGGAAATCCTGGATTTGCTCCTCAAGGGAAAAAGCAACAAGGACATCGAGAGAGATCTTTTCATTTCGCCCCATACGGTCCGGAATCACATCCACAACATCTACCGGAAGCTCGGAGTCTCCAGCCGGCTTCAGCTCATGAACCTCATCCGCACCTGGCTCGAATCAACCCATTAATGCAGTGACCGGCAATGCAATCCACAAGTTAATACGATATATTTCACCGCCGGATTTAATATTTATTATTCCAAAATGCTTATTTACTGCAATATTTTGATTCTCTGAAACAGGTATAAGCATTACTATTCCTGCAATAAACAACATAACAGCGAATATCAATTTTAAAGAAAAACCACTGAATAAATAAGAAAAATAACCGCCACCCAACGCCGGCAGAGCAGTAAACGTTCCAATTAAAATTACCAAAGTCCATGATACGGATTTATTCTTTTGAAAGATTATCATCGCCGCAACAGAGGCTGCAAAAAGAATAAACTGACCGGTTGTAGCTGCCTCGTGCATGGAAATATCAGATAACCTTTTTGATACCAGGTAGGCATAAACAATCGCAAACCTGACATTTGGTTGACCTGCCTCATCAATGTGCTCACTCAAGAGAGATTTTTGCTACCATAAAAGCCTCTAATACCGGTGGCTTGTATCCCAGAGAACTCTGTGGACGACAGCAATTATATACCCACCGTTGGCGCTCCAAAAGAGTAGGGATTGAAAATATCCCCCGCTCTCCTCAGCTGCCATCAGGAGCTTCTGTTGGACATGATGAGGCGGAGGCTGCCGTATAAACTTCGCGGCTTATGGTAAATGTTTCCCGGCCGGATTCAGGAGCTGGAGGCATACCCGATATTGATTAACACATTTAGAATTAAGATGATGGCGAAGCCAAACTGAGAATGAGGGTGGAGCGGGCGGTACCGGCACGTTCGTGTCTTGCAGTGACCGAGAGTGCGGTGCCTTCGGGAGCAGCCACCACCCAGTCGATGACCGCACGGTCGGGGGTGCCGGGCACATAGCCCCACCAGGTGGCGATCGACCGCTGCTCGCTGCGGCCCGCCAGCTGCCCCATCGTCTTGCGGAGATCGCCCTCGACGATACGCGCTTCGGGCGGCAGATCAAGCTCGGCCGTGACCCCACTGACGACCTCCCGGTCCAGAGCCTTCTGGGAGCCGTTGGTCGGCAGCCAACCCGTGTTTTCGAGT
>JAFGNQ010000172.1 GCA_016926925.1 Candidatus Aminicenantota bacterium | reverse complement strand
TGCTGGCTGGAGAGGAATCCTCCTTAGCCCCGCTTCCTTTTCCAAACCTTGGCGCCTCGACAGCCAGCGCTTTTTTCTAGCCATTAAAATTTTCGGACATATCTTGAAAACTTCCCCTTTAATCGAGTTGCCGCGACACTTTTATCCTTGCTTGCGATAAACACAATTTGTGTGTAAAGCGTATTCAATGTGTAAAGACAATCGAATGGATGACACCGAGCTTTTAAAGAGCTGCCTTAAAGGAAATGTCGAGGACTTCAAGAAAGTGATGGAAAGATACGCAGGAAAAGCAATAGCGATGGCATGGAATGTGCTGGGCAATAAGCAGGATGCCGAGGACATCTGCCAGGAAGTTTTTTTTCAAGCGTATCACCGTCTCGATACATTTGATTTCAACAGAAAATTCAAGGATTGGTTTTACACGATACTGTTCAATCGATGCAAGGATCACTTGCGAAAGAGACGTCGTTTCCAGAAATATGTTTCGAGGAAGAAGCGGGAAGAATCCGGGAGCATAGAAAAGGCAGGGGTGGATGCCCTATCGTCGGGAACGGTTCCTGAGGCCGTTTTGGAAAAATTGACGCCGAAGGAACGTCTGGCGCTCTATCTGTGGGCGGTCGAGGAGTACACGAGCGCGGAAATCGGGGCAATCTTGAAGTGTTCCCCGAGTACGGCAAGAGTTCACCTGTTCAAAGCGAGGCGAAGACTCAAGCCTCTTTTGGAGGAAAGGGATGTTAACCTGTAAAATTGCGGGAATTTTATTTTCGACAGTTCCGATAAAACGATGGCAGGCTTTTGTTATCGAGCATCACATTGGGAACTGTCCCTTTTGCCGGGAGCAGCTCGCTGAGATGGATGAAGTGAAGTCACTCCTCATCAAAGAGGACCGGCAGCTGGATTCGGAGCGGATGTGGAGCAGCTTTTTATCACGGATGACGCGGAGGACAAAGCCTGCACAGCCCTTTTTTACTTTCCGATGGAAATGGGTTTATGGGTTAGCTGTCACAGTGGCGGCCATTGCAGCTGTTTTATTTATTCGAGAGTTCGCACTAAGGAATGAAATTCCGGATGGTTCGGACGTAAACGGACATTTCCAAATAAATTACGTTCAGATCGGAGACAGGCCGGCCAGGGTTTTCGTTTATAAGCCTGTGGATTCGGATATGATCATCATCTGGGCTCAAAAAAATATGACGGGAGAGTGAGCATGTCGAAAAAAAGACTCGTTTTTTTCATGGTTTTTATGTGGAGCCTTTCGTTCCTCGCGCTTAATGCGGAAACCGAGATAGCTATGAAAATGAGATTTTTCGAGGGAATACGCAGGGGACAGACGGAATTGCCGAACGTGGTAACATCTTCTTATTTACAGCTTACGGTAACGGCAAATATCGAATCTAAAATCCTGCTGGGAGATGAAGAAGATCAGATAAAGAAAGTATTCAATCTCAAGGATGTGAGACTCGTTACGGATGCGGACCTTAATTGGAAATCCAGGATGGGGGATCTGTCTCACATATTTCGTTTGAACGGAAGAGAGTATAAACTATTGCTGGCATCGGCCCCCGGGGAGAATCCTGCCAAATCCAAGAAGGGTCGCGAGGGGATTGACTGGCATCGGTTTCGGATTGATATTGCGGAGATTCTGAACGGAGAAGAAACGAATCTTCTGGATACAGAGGTCATACTCCCTGAAAAAAATACGGCCGTATTTGGGTTCGAAGACCAACAAGGCAATCCTTATTTCCTCTCTTTGAATATTACAAATGTTATGGTTTCGCCTCCGCCTTCCCCTCCGGCGCCGCCCCCTCCTCCGAACGAAATTGAAAGAGCCCGGAAGATCGAGGAATTCGAAAAAGGTGCGGTCAAAGTCCAGGGGGATTTGAAACCCCCGAAACTTATTAAACGGGTCGATCCTGTCTATCCTCGGGAAGCCAGAGATGACAGGGTCGAAGGCGTCGTCATTTTGGGCGTCAGGACGGATGAAACGGGACATGTTGCAGCGGCCATGGTCTATAAAGGCAAATCTCCTCACTTAAATGAAGCCGCCGTCGTTGCGGTGCGGCAGTGGGTTTACGAACCTTTGGTTATCAGAGGGGAATCCGTGCCTTCGGTCTTTACGGTAACCGTGCGATTCGTGCTCGAAGAAAAAGCGCCCGAGAAACTGGAGGGAGTGGTCCGCTTAGATGAGGGTTTGGCATCGCCCAGATTGATTAAAAGGGTCAACCCTGTTTATCCGGAAGAAGCTAGAAAGTCCGGTATTCAGGGCATCGTTTTGCTCGAGGCCCAAATCGATGAACAGGGAAGGGTCTCGCAGGTTAAGATTCTGAAGAGCGAGAGCGCGATTCTGAACGATCCTGCGGTCGATGCTGTGAAGCAATGGGTATACGAACCTTACATTGTGGACGGCAAGCCGGCCCGAGTGCTTTTTACCGTTACCATCAGGTTCAAATTGAGTTGATTTTTTTAGAACACAGCCTTATCGGCCAGCCACGTCGATTTTCGAATAATCCAGCTCCGATCCTAATAGACTGTGGGGGATGAGAAAAACGACCAGCATGAGAATCGATGCTCCCAAAACCCATACGCGTGCGGGCTTTCCTTTGCGGCCTGCGATCCAGGCAGCAATCCATCCGAGGAGTGCGATCAGCGTTTTGTTATCCGTCAGGTCATAGCCGAAAGGAAACCCCGTCCACAGAGAACCGAAGGCGAATTTCTGAACGAGAGGTCCGAAAATCATTCCTCCGACGACGAGAAGGCCGAGCGTCCAGATGACCAATTTTCTGGGGCTGCCCCTTTTTCTCAGAGCCTCCAAGCCTGCTCTTGTGGAGAAAAGCATTGCCAGAAACATGATGATGATGTGAGGTATGAGAATGTACCTTGGCACGAAACCTTTGAAGCGGATAATGATGGGATTCTCAGTGGATAGCGCGATTTCTTCATCTTTATCCGATAAAAAGACATTATAGGCAAGCTTCCCTGCGGATGGCTGTTGGGGGAGTTTTCCGGAGAGAAAGCCGTTGTCCCGCTCCATCGGGACAGAAGTCCAGGGATCGTCCGTTTTGTATCTTTTGTAGATAAGGCGTCCTCTAATTGTTTCTACCGGTACTTTCACTTTGACATTACAATCCGGCCCGATCTCGTGAGTGCGAATCAATCTATAGGAAATTTCCGTCCCGGCCAAAGTGATTTTCCCTCTCAATGGATAAGTCGGCCCGGTAAGGCGTTGATAGACGGCCGCAGAAAGGGTGATCATGAAGGCTAGAATCCAGAATCCTGCTTTTTTCATTTTTGACTCCTTCTCATTTTCGTGGGGAAGTCTTGTTTTTTTACTCTAGCAGTAAATGGGCTCTTAGGCAAATTTATAATGCGACTCGTGCTCATACAGTTAAATTTAAATTGTATTTGAAGGGGGGAGTTGTGGGAAGTTATGAGAGAAGGGAGTTGTTCGAATGTTAATCGAATAGCGTTATCATAGAGCAGAAAAAAGAAGTTTCAGGCTTTTTGAGCCTTGCTGGATTATGATTCGTCGGCTTCGTCTTCATTTCCAGTTTCTTGCTTTTCTTGCACGTTTTCCTTGCCCTGTTCTGCGGGTCCTGCGAGACTGTTTTTTTCTTCCGGCTCGACATCGATTCCGAGAAGCTGAGCTGTTCCCTCATAGATCTGTCGATAATGTTTTTTGGATTCCTGAAGTTCCGCTAATTGCTGTCTTGCTTTTTGGATTTCTTCCTGCATTTTTTCGTCGACACTGTCCAGCTCTTTTTTTGCTTCATCCATAGCTTTTCTGTATATTTCTTCTTGCTCTTTTTTTAGCGCCATGATTGTCTCCTTTAATGCGCGTTCGCCCTCAACTGAAAATTCCATTCATGAGGATATCTGTCAGCTTGATATCGAAATTATTGTATTTAATGAAGGTAAGGACGCACAATCGCCTTTTGGGGTGATTTTGTGGGGTATTCTATAGCCTGATTTCTAATCTTTAAGGGTCAGAGTGCTACATCCTTTACTTCCTCCCCGCCCTCTCTCGAATGCTCTGAAGCACAGTGAAACCTGATGCCTCTCCTTTTTTGTTAATCGAAAAGCGGAGCCGCCAAGGTTTCGCCCTTCCCCCTCCGGGGTTTTTTCTTGTGGCAGCCTGTATTGATCAGCAG
>JAFGNQ010000171.1 GCA_016926925.1 Candidatus Aminicenantota bacterium | reverse complement strand
CAGTCACCGGGAGCCGCTGGTGTTCTTCGTGTCAGCGGAGAGCTAGCGTGTCATGGATGCGGCAACGTTGTTCCCTTCTCGGCCACAGTATGCAGCTTTGTCAAGGGAGTTGGCCTGTCAGGAGGATCCGAGACGTGCTGTCGCACTTGTGGAAGTGTGATCGATCTTTCCGACTCTCCCCACGAAGTAGGAGGCACCATGTGCGCTCTATTGGTCGCATCTCCGCACAGTGAGCCCGCTTCCGTAGTAAGGTTCAGGGTTAGCTTTGGGACGGTCTCTGCAGAGGGCGATGCGCAAGTGCGAACCAAAGCAGAGACACCAAGACACCCTGCCGAAATGAGCAAGACTTTTATTGGCGCGACCCGGCACTACATCAGACAGGCCATTCTGGGCACGATTGAGTGGAACCATGAGAAAGGCAGTACAACGACCATCAGAGACTGGAGGAAAGGCAGACCGACTGCGAGCGCTGAAGTCCCTTTCTTGAATCTGACCGAAGCTGGACAGGGAGACGCCACCCTTGCCGGATATGGCGAATCGGACCTAGTTCCTGTATGCATCAGCTATGACGATAAGGGCGCAACGGCCCAGATAGAACCAAAAGGAAGTTCACATATGCCTTCAAATTGTGTGCCTGGTACAAAGTCGGCCCCTGATGCGAATCAAAACTGTACTTCTACTACCAGTGAAGCAGGCCGAGATGAAAAGGAAGGGAACATCCAATGCCTTTGTCCTATATGTAAAAAAGAACTTTTTCTACAAAAACCATATAAGAAGATAATTTGTCCTTTTTGTAATAATGAAATTTTAATTCAGGAAGGGAGGGCTCCAGAATCAAGGACAGATGCTTTGCAATCGCTCAGCGGCAAGGAATTGAAGCGTATTTTCGACTTTGATACGCTACGAGGCCATTTGCGATCAGCCGGGATCGGCAGCCTGGTCTGGGGCGTCCTATTCCTCTGGGGATTATCGTTGTTACAGGAAAACTCACTGAGTGTTGTTGTGTTACTTCTTGGCCTGGGAATGATCGTCGGAGGTCTCTGGGTGTTGGTTGTGATAAAACCCCATGGATTGATCATCGATGGCCTCATCATGATGGCCGTCGGCATATTGAATATATACATCACAACCAACATCCTTGAACGCCATCAATCATCCGAAGAAGCTGTTTTATACTTTTTTCTCGGGTGGATTCAGCTTTTTTGGGGCATTGGGAGTATCTCCAGATACAAACGATATGCGTATCTGCGCGGCCGCAAACCGAAGGCTGATGAGGTGGAACAGGCAAAGAAACAGATCAAAGCCATTTGGGAAGAAGATCTTTCTGGAAGTCCAGACTTGGTTGGATTTAAAAGTTTCAAAAGTTTTTTTCATTTCAGCGAATATGAATGGCGAGTCAAGCTGCTCCCCGCTGAGCTTGTACTGCTGCGTGAACAAAGTCCATTTCGGGTCTTGACCAAGTCGCGAGCGAAATTGAGATTCACCGAGAAGAAGGAGGGGCATGATCCGCTCAAGGCCAAACTGCGGTTTAACAGGCTTTCGCTACGAGTCCTCATATCCCGCAGATCCTTCGACCTTTTGCGTCAATGGCGGACAGAATGAAATGCATTGGCGGGCATTTCGCCAGTCACTTATGACGATGATTTGATGGAAGACTTTTTTGTGTTCAATCCGCAAAGGATGCGATATGCAATGGTATTTTCGGCGATATATTAAATCGTCAATGTCTAAAATAGAGCCCCCTGACTCTTCCTGATCGCCTACGAGATGCTGGTGGGCCTCCACCCCTTTGTCGATTGCAAGCCCTCCGAGCTGCTGGAGAGGGTCATGGATCTTTTGCCAGAATCGATAGCTGTCCTTTGCCCCGACCTCTTCGCCTGTATGGCCCACCTGATCATGCGCATGCTCGCCAAAGACCCCGGCCTCAGACCCTCTATCGATAAGTTGGCCGCCGCATTGGAAGATACATGAATCGAAAAATGCATGAACCGATTCCCTCTTTATTATTATTGTTCACGGTGAACGGTTCACTGTGAATATTTTTAGTATTACTTATATATCCGCTCGTGGCTTCCGAGAGAAAAACGATGGAAACCTTTACCCAATCAGAACTTCTATAATTTATTACCAAAATCGAAAACATAAATGCTTTTGGCATGAAACATGATATCCAGAAAAAGAGGAGACCTGGTCACACATATTTTTATCTTTGAAGGAGAAAAGAAATGAGTAAAAAAATGGGAATTATTTTTCTGCTGATGATGTGGTCGATTATAGGAATTTCTGCAGAAGAAAATGTACGAAAATCGTTTGGTGTGGCATTCATTGGTGGTGGGGATTTTGCCATTACAGATTTGGCGGAGGGATGGAAAGTGGGATTTGATTTCGGAGGGCGGGGGCTTTATCATTTGAGCACATCGTCCGCCTTGCTTCTGGATGTTCACTATTTCAGTTTTTTTGGAAAAAACTCTTATTATAGTCCTGTAGGTTTTTTTACAATTTTCGGGGGATACCGAGCTTTCCTGCAAAAAAAAGCATCCGGATTCTATGTGCTTGCTGCTGCTGGAATCTGTTCCGCATCAGACAGAAAGTTCTATTATAGTGGATATAGTTATGGGTATTATTCCACTATCAGCAGTACTCAAAAAGGGGGTGTGTTTTTGGGGTTCATGGCGGGAGCAGGAATGGCGTTTCCGTTGGGAAGCAAATTAAAATTATTGGGGGAAGTAAAATTCGTTGGGAACACTGATATATTATTCTTCATTCCGGTTTCGCTGGGAGTATCAATGGATATCTGATTCAGTTCATTTTACTCTTTATCTTTGGCGTTTATTTGATTTGAGCAACAGCCTGTCGATATTGGATGTCTGCTCGCAATGGCCTTCAAGCTTTCATTACAATGCGCTTCATCACTTCTGACGATGATATTTTAGAAAGCATTTTTACTTGCATCAGTTATTCCGGAAGGGACAGCGGCCGGCATTCTCCCGATCGCTTTTCTTTTTTATAAGCAGCGAACCGTTCACTGTGAACTTTTTTGCATTTAAATATCTCTATTCCGTCAATTCTTTTAATCACTGGAGTTCCTCAAAAACATTT
>JAFGNQ010000170.1 GCA_016926925.1 Candidatus Aminicenantota bacterium | reverse complement strand
TGCGTTCCGGATTTTATAAGTTTTCTTTTAGGCCGGTTTTCGATTTGGGTTTTTTCATGGATTTTTTGAGGTTGTCCCACCATTCGATTCTTTTTCTTATTTCTTTTTCCAGCCCCAAATTACCAGGCTCATAGTACTTCCTTCCCTTGAGTTTCTCTGGAAAAGTCTCCATATCGGAAGTGACTTGATCAAAATCATGGGCGTACTTGTAGTTCTCTCCGTACCCGATCTCTTTCATCAACCGGGTGACCGGATTCCTGAGCTGAAGAGGAACAGGCTCGTAGGGGCTGGCATTGACGTCTTTCATAGCTTTGGAAAAAGCGGTGTAGGCTCTGTTGCTCTTGGGAGCAGTGGCCATGTAAATCACGGCTTCAGCCAGAGCCAGATCTCCTTCGGGAGATCCGAGAAAATCGTAGGCATTCTTTGCATTGAGGACAAGGGCCAGCGCCTCCGGATCGGCCAGGCCGATATCTTCGGTGGCAAACCGTACCAGGCGTCGCGCGATGTAGAGGGGATCTTCACCGCCGGCAATCATCCTTGCCAGCCAGTACAACGAGGCGTCCGCATCGCTGTTTCTCAGGCTTTTGTGCAGGGCGGAAATGAGATTGAAGTGTTCTTCCCCTCTTTTATCATAGAGAAGTATTCGCTTTTGCAGGGCTTCCCGCACAATATCCTTCGTGATGAGACCCTTCTTTGTCAAACTGGCCGAAATTTCCAACGAGTTCAAAGCCCTCCGGGCGTCCCCGTTGGCAAAATCAATGATCATTTGAAGCACATCATCTTCCATTTTTAGCTTCATCTCTCCTAATCCGCGCTCCTCATCCATCAAGGCTTCATCACAAATTTTCTTTAAGGTCGCTTCAGAAAGAGGCTCGAGGACCAGAACCCGGGTCCTGGAAAGAAGCGGGGCAATGATCTCGAAAGAAGGGTTTTCCGTCGTAGATCCGAAGAGTATGATATCTCCTCTTTCGACGTAAGGAAGAAATGCCCCTTGCTGCGCTTTATTGAACCTGTGAATCTCATCGATGAAAATGACCGTGGGTTGTCCGTAAAGCTTTTTATGATCCTCCGCACTGGCCATCACAGACTTGACATCTTTGATACTGGACAGCACGGCACTGAAGAAGACGCAGGGGAAATTGAAGTGTTTGGCCAGGATCGTGCCCAGAGTCGTCTTACCCGATCCGGGAGGCCCCCAAAAAATAAGCGAAACCACCTGTTCCGCCGATATAAGCTGAGAAAGGATCTTCCCCTCGCCGATAATGTGTTCCTGCCCGTAAAACTGCTCAAGGCTTTCGGGGCGCATCCTTTCTGCCAGCGGCGTGTGTTTTTTTTCATCCTCTGTCATGACAGTACCTGATCGGCCTGCTTACCATCCGGACGAATTATACCAGAAAGGGCCAAGCTCTGACACTCCTCTTGGATCCGGAATCAAGTATATTCAAAGCCGAACCGGCATAGATAAGCCGGCAATGGCAATAAAAAATGTATTGAGAGACAAAATCTCAGTGGCAGCCGCCGATTTTCACTCTATCATAAAAACGGGAATGCATACGATTTTAGGAAGCTTGACGAAGTGGGGTTTCCATGTTAATGTAATGATTGATTTTACAGAGATTTTGACCGTTCCGTTATCCACCGACGCAAGGCTGGTTTTTATCCGATGCCGAGAAAAGAGCAAAAAACAGCAAAGAAGAAGGACTCCTCCGAATCAGAGAAACTGGTCTACAAGCTGGATGAGGTTAGCCGAATCACAAAGCTTGATAAAAGCATTATTGAATCTTGGGAAAAGGAATTTTATTTTATCCAGTCCGGCTATACGGGCTCCGGCCATAAAATTTTCCGGAACAAAGACCTGGCTATCATTCTCCGGCTCAAAGAATTGCTTGAAAACGAAGGACTCACTCTTGCCGGAGCCAAAAGAAAACTGGAAGAGGAACTGGGGATCAAACGCACAACCAGCGTTCATCCGGACCGCCTAAAAAAAATACTTTACAATGTCCGGAAGCAGCTGAAAGATATAGCCGCCACTCTTGAAGACTAGAGACGCATGTCTCCAGCTGAGCTTTCCCTTCAGTGTGACCCATCCTTCTCGTCATGAGATTGAGATGACAAGGAGAAATAGGCATATTCGATATCCCCCCGGGTACAGATGATAAAAATGATTTTCGGGTACGAATCCTGCTTTACGTTTCATGAAATTTTGGTATAATAAAGTGCTCTGCCGTCGGGACGTGGCGCAGCCTGGTAGCGCACACGCTTGGGGTGCGTGGGGTCGGCGGTTCAAATCCGCCCGTCCCGACCATTCACTCCGCATCAAAAAAGATCAGATTGATTGCCGCTCTTCTTCGAGGAGGAAATCTTGGATACACTCAAAGCCAAAGTCATCAGGTTAGAGAACATCCTGGCCTACCAGAAAGGCGCTGTTGTCAGCCGGGAAATCATTTCTCAAAAAACAGGGTCATTGACTTTATTCGCCTTCGACAAAGATCAGGGGTTATCCGAACACACGGCCCCTTTCGATGCCACTGTTTTTTGCCTGGACGGAGAGGTCGAGGTCACTATTTCAGGTAAGCATGTCCATCTTAAAAAGGGAGACATGATCATCATGCCGGCTAACGAGCCGCACTCTCTCAAGGCCATCTCCCCTTTCAAAATGCTCTTGATCATGATTCGCGTCTAAAGAAAACCTCCCATGGCTCAGAACCGCCTATCACAAGAGAAGAGTCCCTATCTGCGCCAGCACGCCTCCAATCCGGTCGACTGGTACCCATGGGGAGATGAAGCCTTCGTCAAGGCCGAAAAAGAGAACAAGCCTGTCTTTGTCTCCATAGGATATTCCACCTGTCACTGGTGCCACGTTATGGAACACGAATCCTTCGAGGATGAAGCTGTGGCCGCACTGATGAATGATATTTTTGTTTCCATCAAAGTGGACCGCGAAGAACGACCCGATGTGGACAATGTCTACATGAAAGTCTGCCAGATGATGACAGGAAGGGGCGGTTGGCCTTTGACGATTATCATGACTCCCGATAAAAAGCCTTTCTTCGCAGGAACATATATCCCTCAAAGAGGCCGCTTCAATCAAATAGGGATGCTGGAATTGATCCCCAAGATCGGAGAATTGTGGAAAAAGAGCAGGACGGACCTGTCCGATTCGGCAGATAAAATCATCCAGGCCCTCGGGAAGCAGCCCTCTCCAGCCGGGTCGGGACAGATCCGAGAGGAGACATTGCACTCGGCCTATCGGCAGTTGGCCCAAAGCTTTGATAGCCGGAACGGAGGCTTCGGCCTTGCCCCTAAATTCCCCGCGCCCCACACGCTCCTCTTTTTGCTGCGTTACTGGAGACGGGAGAATATCCCTTTTGCGCTCGAAATGGTCGAAAAAACACTCCAGGCTATGAGGTCGGGTGGGATTTTTGATCATGTCGGTTACGGATTCCACCGTTACTCGACGGACTCTCTCTGGCGTCTCCCCCATTTTGAAAAAATGCTCTACGATCAGGCTCTGTTGGCCATGACGTACACCGAAGCCTATCAAGCCACCAAAAAAACAGCATACAGAAAAAACGCCGATGAAATATTCACCTATGTTCTGCGTGATTTGAGCGCACCCGAAGGAGGATTTTATTGCGCTGAAGACGCGGACAGCGAGGGAGAGGAAGGGAAATATTACACATGGACCTGGAACGAGCTCAGCAAAGAGCTTAGGACGGAAGAGTTGGATCTGGCCGCCAAATTGTTTCATTTGGAGAAGGAGGGAAACTTCGTCGACGAGGCAACCGGAGAACGAAACGGAAGCAATGTTTTATTCCGAACCCTGTCTCTCGATGAGTTCGTCGCTGAGGAAGAGGGGGATGCCGTCATTCTGACAAAGAAAATAAAGAGGCTCCTCCGCAAATTGAATGATCTGAGGAATAATAGAGTTCGTCCGCTCCGCGACATCAAAATTCTGACTGACTGGAACGGTTTGATGATTGCCGCATTGGCCAAGGCAGCACAGGCTTTTTCGCGGCCGGATTTGACCGCAGCAGCTGTCCGCGCCGTGCGTTTCATATTGCGGCAGCTCAGAAGCAAAGACGGAGGACTCCTTCACAGCCACTGCGAAGGGGAATCCAAAACAGCCGGATTTGCAGACGACTACGCTTTTTTTGTATGGGGGCTGATAGAGCTCTACGAAGCTACCTTCGAAGAAAGCTTCCTACAAACAGCTCTGGAGATGAATCAATTTTTCATCCGCCGATTTTGGGATGACCGCCGCGGCGGAATTTACTTCACATCCAATGCGGAAAAGCCTCTTTTCATCCGCACAAAAGAGAGTTTCG